>CAYJHG010000019.1:0-11942 GCA_964369535.1 uncultured Desulfovibrionaceae bacterium | reverse complement strand
CAACCGCAATCTTGCATAATGCTTGAACCAATGGCCGGAGCGGCATTTACCGCATCAATGCAAGCTTTATCCAAAGCCACAGGGTCAAAGCTTGCAAACATGCCAATATCTGGCACCACGGCTGCATCATTTTCAGAGTGGCAGTCGCAATATGGCGACACTTGGTTTACAATGCTTATATGAAAGTGCGGCCTGTTTTGTACAACTGCCAAGGCATATTCAGCCATACGGTAATTAAGCACGTCAGGATCAGTGTCAAAAGGAGCAGTAATTGCGTCAAAATTACAAACACCCATACAGCGCCCACAACCTAAGCAGTTATCATGATTAATATGCGCTTTTTTCTCGCTATCATAGCTAATGGCGCTGTGCGCACAGAATTTTTGGCACACGCCACATCCACGACATTTTTCTTCCACAACTGTAGGCTTGCCATCGCTGTGCATATGCATCTTTCCGGCACGGCTGCCACAGCCCATGCCAATATTTTTAATGGCACCGCCAAAACCTGTCAATTCATGCCCCTTAAAGTGATTCAAAGAAATAATCACGTCAGCATCCATAACAGCGCGTCCAATGCGTGCGCTTTGGCAATATGTTGTATTTGTAAGCGGCACGTCCACATCATCTGTACCTTTTAAGCCGTCGGCAATGATTACATGACAACCCGTGGAAAAAGGCGAATAGCCATTTTCATAGGCTGCAGTGGTGTGCTCTAAAGCATCTTTGCGTCGTCCTACATACAAGGTATTACAGTCGGTAAGAAAGGGTTTTGCTTTTTGCCCCAAAAGTACATCTACTACAGTTTTGGAGAAATTGGGTCGTAAAAAAGACAAATTGCCCGGCTCTCCAAAATGGATTTTTATGGCCACAAACTTATTTTCTAAATCCATATCTGCCATACCGGCTTTGCGGATGAGTTTTTCAAGCTTCATTTGTAGGCTTGTGCCCACTTTACATCGCATATCCGTAAAAAAAACTTTTGATTTTTCCATTATAATTCCTTATTGTTACTGTTTATACCTTATGCCAAAAGTCTGCTTAAACGTAATGTAACAGCCTCTTGTTTATATCTTACGACAACCTAGTTTATTTTCCATTCACATTGCAAGTATTAATTTTTACCCAAAATTATATCATAATTTCTTATCATTATAAACACACATTTTTTTTCTTTACCTCAGCTTAATTTTTGCGTATTTAGGCGTACTATGCTTTGTTTTTAGCATATAAATATAACAAAAAGCCTAGGATGTACCATGGAATCACAAAAAATCGCTTTAGTAACAGGTGCCAGCAAAGGCATTGGCAAGGCTTCAGCCCTAGCCTTAGCAGCGGACGGTTTTGATATTTGGTTAAATTACCGTTCTGACCACCAAGGAGCTCAAGAAATACAAAAAGAAATTGAAGCACTTGGTAGAGTTTGCGAGCTACTGCCCTTTGACGTTTGCAATGCAGAAGCAGTGGCCCAAAGCTTAGACCCTCTTTTAGAAAAAAACACACCCTATGCGCTCATCAACAATGCCGGCTTTGCCAAAGATAATATTTTTGGCCTTATGAGCTATGAAGACTGGAACAGCGTTGTTGACGTACACTTAAATGGCTTTTTCCACGTAACACGCAAACTTGTGCCATTAATGCAACGCAAAAGGCAAGGGCGCATTGTGAATATGGTTTCCACTTCAGGCCAAATGGGTTTGGGCGGACAAGTAAATTATTCCACTGTCAAAGCCGGCCTTATCGGTGCCACCAAAGCACTGGCTCGTGAGCTTGGCAAAAGAAATGTACTTGTAAACGCTGTGGCTCCGGGCTTTATCGAAACAGCCATGACCGAGCACCTAAACATGGGCGAACACCTCAAACTTATTCCCCAAGGCCGTGCAGGCACTGCTCACGAAGTGGCGCAATGCGTGCGTTTTCTTTGTTCGGATATGTCGTCTTATGTGACAGGGCAAGTATTAGCCGTGAATGGCGGCCTTTATATGTAGTTACACAACTACACTAATTTTTTATACACTTCCAACAGGCTAAAATACTATGCGTAGAGTTGTCATCACTGGCATTGGTGCCATTTCTGTTCTGGGGCTTGACCATCAAAGCATTACCAAGTCTTTATATGAAGGCACTTCCGGCATTACTGCCGACCTTGATCGTTTAAAAGCTGGCTTTCGTAGCCCCTTAACCGGTCATATTGTGGGCTTTGATGGTGCAGGCTATCTTTCGCGCAAAGAGCGCAAAACTATGTCTGATTTTGTGCAACAAGCCTATGTGGCAACGCTGCAAGCCATAGAACAAGCCGCCCTGCCAAAAGAGCTTTTGCAATCTTCGCGCTGTGGTATTATTTTTGGCAATGATTCCACTGTAGAAGCTTGTTTTGAACTGGCAGCACTGCGCCGCGAACCAGACCTTACAAGCAGCCTTGGCAGCGGACATATGTTTAAAATAATGAATTCCACCCTAAGCATGAATTTGGGTGTGCTTCTTGGCATTTCCGGCGGTTCTTGGACCATAAGTGCTGCCTGTGCCAGCGGCCTTTTGGCCATAGGTCAAGCAGCCGATGCCATACGTCTTGGGCGCCAAGACATTATGGTATGCGGTGCGGCACAAGAACTTGGGGCAGAAACCATCAGCGCATTTGACGGCCTTGGGGCTTTTTCTGTGAACGAAGAACCTCACAAAGCCTCGCGCCCTTTTGATGCCACACGCGATGGCCTTGTGCCAAGCGGTGGAGCCGCAGCACTCATACTTGAAGAATACGAGCATGCCAAAAAACGCAATGCGCCCATATGGGGTGAAATCTGCGGCTTTGGCTATTCTTCAGACGGCTGTGAGCTTGTAGCACCAAGCCGCACAGGTTTAGCCCACGCCATGCGCATGGCTCTTAATGATGCCAACATGCAGCCAAGCGATATTACAGAAATCAATGCTCACGCCACTTCTACACCTCAAGGAGACGCGGCCGAAGCGCATAATATGCAAACTGTTTTTACGCCCGAATATTTAGAGCAATGTGCTAAAGATCCTAGCACATCAAAGCTTAAAGTATTAGCTTTAAAGGCCCTTACGGGGCATGAGTTTTGGATGGCAGGCTCTGCCCAAGTGGTCTATGCTTGCCTTATGGCCAAAGAAGGTTTTTGCGCAGGTTCCCCCAATTTTGAAAAGGGCGATGCCGAAACACATTGCATACCTGTGCTTAATAAAACCATAGACACACCCCCTCGTATTATGTTGTGCAATGCCGCCGGTTTTGGCGGTAGTAACTCAAGCCTTATTGTAAAATTTATATGAACGATATCATTATTGTAGGTTCCGGCATAACCGGTATGTCTGCGGCTTTATTACTTGCTGAGCAAAATCCTCAACAAAATATTCGCATTTTGGAAGCAGCCAGCAAGCCTGCGCCACTTTTATGGGGCTTTCAGCGCAAAGGCTTACACTTTGACACGGGCTTTCACTGCGGTGGCGGTTTACGCAAAGGCGGCATTTTACGCAATTGGCTTAAAGCCCTTGATGTTTGGAAATATATTGGTGAAGAAAATTTATACCCTTTTCGTGAAGAATTTCGCTTTAATGTTACCGCTGAAACATATCACTTTCCCCCTGTAGAAGAAGATTTACTGCCAAGCATTCAAGAACAATTTGGACAAGAACAAGCAAATACCTTTGCCAAGCTTTATGCTAAGATGCAGGATGTTTTAGAAAAATCACCCTATACCAACAATGCCTGTTCACGCTTACCGGAACTTTCTTTTGAAAACAGCCAATCCTTAGACGACACTTTACAAAATTTTCCCCTATCGCCTTATTTGCAACAAATGATCAAATCTCGCTGTTTGCTCTATGGTGTTTCCCCTGACAAAGCCACATTCCATGACTATGCCTTGGTGGGTGGGCTCTATTTTGACTCAAGCCACGGCATATACGACGGCGGTAAGGGCATAGCCAAAGCATTTTTAGAAGCCATAAAGCATAAGCCAAACATTACTCTACAATGCAAAAGTGCTGTTACAAATATCGCACATAAAGACAAAAAAATCAGTGCAGTAACTCTTCAATCTGGTGAAGAGTTGACTTGCACCACTTGCATATTTACAGGGCACCCAAGGCAACTTAAGCACTTGGTGGAGCCTGGTGTTTTTCGGCCTTCCTTCTTGCAATATTTAGAAGAAATCGAAGAAACCGCCTCAGCCTTTTTGCTTTTTGGTGAAAGTGAACAGCCCTATCTTGAAGAACGCGCTGTGTATCTTTTACCAAGCGACCCCACAAGCTCGCTGTTTTCTCCTTTAGAAAACGACGACCCCATCATATATGTGGTTGGCGGAAAAAATCTTAAGCATAAAGAAGGCAGCGGCTATCCCTTTGTGGCCATAGTGGGGCAAGCAGACAACACATATTTGCACGAAGCAAAACCACGTTCACAAGAATACACAAAACACAAAAAAGGCATTACCGATAAATTACAAAACATTATAAGCAACAGACTGCCGGAACTTGGGCAAATCAGCATACACGACACAGCTACCGCCGCCACCATGAAAGACTGGGTTTATGGCTCGCTAGGTTCCATCTATGGCATGGCGCACACAAGCACAGGCATGCCCCTTTTGCCGGTAACAAGGCTGCAAGGTCTCTTTTTAGCAGGGCAAAATATACTGTTACCGGGCATATTGGGCGGCATTATCAGTGCTGCTGTGTCTGTTGGCTTTATCACAGACCACGCTCAAGTGCTCAGAGGATTTAGAGAATGCAAAGACTAAACAAAAAACGTGTTGTCATTACAGGCATGGGTGCCGTGTCTCCCTTTGGGCAAGGGGTTGACGCATTGTGTCATAATCTTTGGCAAGGTCAATGTGCTTTGCAAAATCTTGAAGGCAAAATAGAATCCATAGATTCCTTGGGTTCTTTTGTGGGCGGATTGGTAGAAAATGTTTCGGTCAAATCCATTCCGCGCGATGTGCGCCGCACCATGTCTTCCATGTCTGCTTATGCCACTCTGGCTAGCCTTGAAGCCCTTGAGCATGCCCAAATCATTGTTGATGGCAATAAAGACAATTTGCCTTCCATGGGCGTTTCCATAGGTTCAACCTTGGGAAGCCCTGTGGCTTTGTACGATTTTTTCCATGAATATATAACCACCCGCACCGTAGATTCCATCCGTGCCACCACGTTTTTTAAGGTTATGAGCCATAGTGTTGCTAGCAATGTGACCATGGCCTTGGGTTTACGCGGCAGACTTTTGGCACCGGCTGCCGCTTGTGCTTCGGGGCTAGTCAGCCTTGGCATGGCCTATGAATGCATTGCCTACGGACAAGAAGAACGCATGCTTGCCGGAGGAGCGGATGAATTTCATGTGCTCACCGCAGCCACTTTCGACAAAATGCAAGCCGCATCCTTAGAAAAAGATCCCATGCAAGCATCCTTGCCTTTTGACACAAGACGCAGTGGAGTTATAGTCAGCGAAGGTGTGGGCATACTTTTTTTAGAAAGCCTTGATTCTGCCCTAGCCCGCAAAGCCCCAATACTAGCCGAAATCAAAGGTTATGCCAGCACCACTTCTCCGTACAGCATAGCTCACCCCGACATTGAAGGCATGCAAGAATGCATGCAAAAAACTTTGCATGACGCAGAACTTAAGCCCCAAGACATGCACTATGTTAATGCCCACGCCACAGCCACCAAAGCCGGAGATTTAGCTGAAGGTAAGGCCATAGAAGCTCTTTTTGGTAAAAATGCCGTACCTGTTAGTTCTTTAAAAGGGCACCTTGGGCACACCATGGGCGCCAGCGGCAGCCTAGAAAGCATTGCCAGCATACGCATGCTACAAAAAGCAGAAATTCTGCCCACTTTAAACTTACATACACCGGATCCAGCCTGTGGAGATATAGATTATGTTACTGAAATACGCCCCCAAAATATATCTTATTGTATGAAAAACTCTTTTGCCATGGGGGGAGTATATTCCAGTATGGTATTTGAAAAATATGAATACTAATATACCTTTTACTTGACTAAAGTAAACATAGATGCTACATATTGCGCCGCATTTATGCGTAAAACTCCTCTTTTATACAAGGTATTTCATGGAAAATTCAGAAATCATTAAAGCTGTTAATGCAGCTCTGGCCGAAGAGTTTGAGCTTGACGAAGAACAACTTGTGCCAGAAGCACACATTCGCGACGACTTAGGCTTAGACAGCCTTGACATTGTGGATATGGTAATTGTGCTTGAAAAAGCCTTTCAATTTAAGCTTGCGGACAAGGAGCCCTTGACCCATATTCAAACCCTGGGGGATATCCATGGCTTTATCTGTTCCTTACGCGACTCAGGTACCATTAAGGCATAAAATATACCTTTTTATTGCCAATATTTGGATATTTTCTGTTTTTATTCTCTGGACATTATTTTTTTTGCCTTGGGGATTAAGTGTAGTCTTATTGGCTAGATCTTTTCGCCTGCCCAAAGGGGCACACTTCGTGCGCCAAGCCACATATTATTATGGCCGCATCATGTGGTTTTTATTGCGTCCCTTCTTACCCATAGATATACGCAATGCTGATGAAGCTCAAAAACATACTCCTTGTCTTATTATTGCTAACCATCAGTCCTTTTTAGATTTATTCTTGTTTGGCGCGCAAACATCACCAAACTTTGTTTTTATCAGTAAATCATGGCCTTACACAAAGCTTTTTTTCTTTGCCCCCATGATGCGCTATGCAGAATATATTGATATAGAAACATCTTCACCGGAAGAAGTTGAAGCACGCTGCAAGGCGCTTTTTGCAGAAAATGTGTCTGTGGTTATTTTTCCAGAGGGCACACGCTCCCGCACTGGTGAATTAGGCCGTTTTCATGTGGGCGCTTTTCAAATGGCATATAATCTCAATGTGCCAACTGTGCCCTATGTTATTGAAAATAGTGGTGCTGTTTTTCCCGTGGGTGGAAAGTTTTTCCAACCGCAAACGGTGCAACTTGCCATGATGAAGCCTCTTTATCCTAAAGATTTTGCTCATGCCACCTTGCCTCACAGGGCCATGATGCGTGCCGCGAGGGAAAAATATGTTGCATACTTTAACAATTTAAACGGAGAAAAAAATGCGTAAAGTCAGCATTGTCTTACTTATGATTCTTATGGCCGCTTTTGCCCTTATGGGTTGTCGCAAAGGCACTCCCATACAAAACCATCAAGCCAGCGTAACCACTGTGAATGATCTTACTGAAAAAGAAGTACGCGCTGCCATCATTACCGCTTGCCCAAGGTATGGTTGGGCTCCTAAGGACGTGGGTCCTGGCATTGTTGAAGCCACACTACATCACAGAGCTCATACTGTGGTGGTAGACATTCATTATACCCCAAAAAGCTATGAAATCAAATACAAAAGCAGTGTGAACATGCACACCAGCGACGGCAATATACACCCCAATTATAATAAATGGGTTATGAACTTGCGCAGAACCATTGACGCAGAACTTGCCTCAATTGCTGCACGCAAATAAACTTAAGCCTTTACTTGTGGGAGCCTTATGGCTCCCACAAATATACCTTAAAACACTATGACGCATGCATTTAAAAACACACCCATAGAAAATTTTATTCCTCACCGCAAGCCCATGCTTTTGCTGGATACATTATTAAATATTGACGCAGAAAGCATGGAAGCGCGCTTTACCATTAAAGAAGATTGTATTTTTCTGCAAGAAGATGACACCATAGAACCTGTTGCTTGCATGGAAATATTGGCACAAACCTTTGCCGCAGCCAATGGTGTAAGATTTCCCGCTAAATTTGGCTATTTGGCCGCCATGCGTGGCATGAAAATACATGGACATGCATCCCTTGGTGACACAGTTCTTGCTAAAGTGCGACTTATAACCATGCTCAGTGATATTATGGTCATTGAAGGCGCATTGTATAAAGGTGAAGAATGCATTGTGGAAGGACAATATAAAATCTTTGTGCCCATATCTGAAATGCCAGATGTGGCGGAAGAAATTAAAAAATTGCAGCAAAAAGGATAAGGTATGAGATTTTGGGTAATTGCCTTAAGCCTGTCTTTAAGCTTTTTTCTTACGACTGCAAATGCTCACGCAGGCGAATTAGAAGTTTTTTTACAAAATATGGCCGAACACTCTCGTAAAACTTCTTCCCTACAAGCTACATTTACCCAAAAGAAAAAATTAAGCTTTTTGCAAAATCCACTGGAATCTCAAGGGCATCTTTTTTTTACCAAGGACTATGCGAAAAGTGGCAAACCTGCTCTGCTTTGGGAATATTTACAACCCGCCCCTTCCGGCATGCTTTTTCAAAACAACGAAGGCTGGCTTTGGATGCAAAATCGCTCCAAATTGCAAAAGGCCGAAGGCTACGAAGGCAATGTCTTAAATGCCATGCTTAAGCAAATGTTGCTTTGGTTTGTTTTTGAGCCTGAAAATCTAAAAAAACACTATACCATACAATTACAAGGCAATAATGCGGACAAAAAACAACAATGTATGCAGCTTTTGCCCAAGGATACCAGCTTTTTTACTTCTCTCACCATATGTGTAGACAGCACAAGCTTTGCCATCGTTTCCTTAGAATTCCAAGAAGCCAAGGGGGATAATACCACCCTTTTCTTTAAAAATACTCAGCTTAATATGCCCTATCCCACAGCCTTTCCAGACGGTACCCCTTTCCCATGATTTCACAATTGGCACAACATTTTTACGCCAAGAACCAAGGCCATGCGCGCATAATACTTCTTGGCTTAGCCCTGCTTTGGCTCTTATTGCTTTTTTTGCTCTCTAAATTGCCCATTGAAAAGAGCAGTGCGGCCTTTTTTCCTGACAATTCTGCAACATTGCAAAGTATGGTGCATGCCATGGGTACCTTGCAATTCTCTCAATATACCTATGTGGATTTTAGCTTTAAAGAAGACAAAAACTCCTCTGTTCAAAGCATGGAGGATTTGGCTCAGCACATAAAGCGTGTGGAAGAAAAACTTGACCCGCAATTTTTTAGCGTACAAAAAAATCCGCCCTTGCCTAATCCGCAAGATGTTTTTACCTTACTGCCTGCACTTTTCACTGCACCCATGGAAAAAACTTTACAAGAACGCATGAATGCAGATTATATGCACCAAAGCCTGCAAGATGCTTATGGCATACTTTTGGGTTTTCCCGCAGCGGCAGCCTTACCTTGGCTAAGATATGATCCTTTGCATTTTAGAGACGCTCTTTTACCGCTATTGCCCAATTCTCAAGGTCTATTGCAGCCTGATCCACAATTGGGCTATGCTTTAAGTAAAGACACAAAACACCTTTTACTTGTATTGCGCCCACAAATATCCATGCACCAAACGGAATTTGCCCTGGCTGCCATGCAAAATTTACATGCGGCCTTAGCCTCTCTACCTGACAACATCACCACCATAACCTTGGGTGGTTTGCGCCACACTGCCGCCAATACCGACGCCATAGACAGCGATATTTTATGGATAAGCACTATTTCACTCTTGGGAATAGCCGTTATTTATTTGATTTTTATTCGTTCTCTGGGCGGTTTTTGGCTTTTACTCACGCCTTGTCTTGCTGTAAGTATTGCCTTTGGCATGGTGCACATACTTTTTGGCCTTGTGTCTGGTTTAGCCTTGGGCTTTGGCATGGCCATTTTGGGCATAGCCGAAGATTATGCCGTACACATGCACTTTGGCCTGCGCAGCAATAGCCATAAGAATATAGTTTTTAAAGCTTTAAGCGCCCCACTTTTTCAGGGTTTTTTACTCAATGCTTCCGGATTTAGTTTATTACTTTTTTCTGCCATACCTGCCGTGCGCCAGCTTTCAGCCTTTGCCATAACCGCTTTGGGATCCGGTTTTTTATTGGCCATATTCATATTGCCCCTTTGTCCGGGCTTTGATAGACCCCATGCCAAGCACATGACAGACCAAACTCACCCTCGTCTTTTACCTAAATTCTGGCCAACCCTTGGCCTTGGGTTTTGCCTTGGCCTTTTGTGCACTGTACTTTTTGCCCTATTACCCATGGATGTCTCGCCCAAGAGCATGGGAGCAAACATGCAGGAAATTCAAGAAGATAGCATGCGCTTCAATAGCATATGGCAATTTTTAAATCCAAGCCTTGTGCTTGTGGATGCAGAAAGCACGGAAAAAGTTTTGCAAAAAACCGATGCCTTGCAAAATGCTTTACAAAAAAGCCTACCCCATGTTCCCATTACAAGCATAGCTACTTTTGTGCCCAATATGGAGACTATGCAAGAAAATATGACACGCTGGCAAAACTTTACAGCTCAAAACACAGAACTCATTGCACAAAGTTTTTCTACAGAACATAATGGCTTAGACGCAAAGCAAATATTTGCCCCTTTCCTTGAATTTTGGCATAAAAAACCTGAATCCATCACCCTAGAAAAACTACAGAAAGGGCCATTTCAAGATATTGTGCACAACCTTTTGCAACCCTATGCCCATAAAGACATGGTGCAAAGCCGCATCATTTTGGAAGCAGATTTACAAGGCAAAGAGCTTGGCACTTTATCGCAAGGCATTGACCTTAGCAATGTGACCCTATTCACCCCTCACGGCTTAGAAAAAGCCTTAAGTGACGTTTTTTATACAGAAGCTCGCTATATTCCGCTCATGTTTGCTTTTTGTTTGGTCTTGCTTTTTTTCTGTTTCAAAAATATAGGTCAAACCATGTTGGCAGCACTTCCGGCAGCAGGAGCACTTTTTTGTATTCTTGCTAGCATGTATGCCTTGCAAAAGCCTTTAACCTTGGCTAGTCTTGCGGCCATGCCCTTGGTGCTTGGTCTTTCCATTGACCACGGTATTATGGCTACACACCATTTAGCCAAAGGCATACCCTTACAAATGGACAGAGCCATCTTGGTCTCTTCGCTCACAGCTTGTGTGAGCATGGGCATGCTTGCCTTTGCCTCGCATCCGGCTTTACAATCCATGGGACATGTGGTTTTTGTAGGTTTATTGGTGGAAATGCCCATATCTCTTTGGTTATTACCACGATTATGTAAGGAAAAAAACATATGAACATATGTAGCAAAAAATATATATGCGCTCTATGTTGTATACTTTTAAGCGCTTGTACAAATGCCAGCTATACTTTGCACATGGGCACAAGTGAAGCTATCAAAGAACCCAAAGCCTATACCATTTGGTATGAAAAAGAAGATCTTACCCTACCTCTCTTGGCAGGCCTTGAAAAAGTGAGCTCGCAAAATGGACAAGAAGAAGCCAGACTGGGTCTTGTATTTTTGCAAGGAAAGCGCTTTGCTGAATGCACTTACACAAAAGAACAAGTGCAATGCACTCTTGACGCAGCTTTGCAAAGCCCCATATTTCCCAATACAACCATGCAGCATATAGCCGACTCAAGCGCTCAATTATTAGCTCACATACTTTTACCGCAAAACCCACTGCCTAAAGATTGGCTACACATAAAAAATCCTCAAGATACCGCCAATGGCAGCCATACTTTTACCCATATTTACCATAGAAGCTCTTTACATATAAAGGATAACACATGGAAAAAATAAACATGCGTGCACAGCTTATGCAACATGCAAAAGCTGCCATACCCTTTGCAGACGGACAAAAGCAAGGATGGCAAAAACACTTCTATTTGCCCGCTGACTTCATAGCCTTTCAAGGACATTTTCCGGATATGCCTGTCTTGCCGGCCATTATACAAATACTCATGGCCGAAGTAACCGTTGCTGAAGGAAGCGCAACATGTTTACGCTTAAAAGAAGTTGCACAAGCCAAATTTTCCATCCCTATTTTGCCAGAAAAAAATATTGTTTGTACAGTGCTTGAAAAAGATCCTCAAGTGTGGGATTGCACCATCACTGCCGATGAGGTACTTGCAGCAAAATTCCGCTTCACAGGAGCAATAGCATGAGAAAACGCCCCACTGAACGCGCCCATCC
>CAYJHG010000018.1:0-12600 GCA_964369535.1 uncultured Desulfovibrionaceae bacterium | reverse complement strand
TATCTTCCGGCGAAATAAGCCCTAAAAATATGCTTTTGGGCATGCTTTTGGTGGCCTGCTTGATTGTTATAACTACCATTTGCCTTTTTAGTTTGAGTTTTGGAACTAATTGGATACAATGGATTTTTTGCTCTTTTATTATTATAACGGCCATGTTGGCCGCCGTCTTTTATACTGTGGGAAAAAATCCTTATGGATACAGAGCAAAGGGCGATTATTATGTCTTTGTGTACTTTGGATTTGTGTCTGTTATTGGCTCGTATTATCTTTTTACCAACAGCCTTGCAAATGCACCTGTTTTACCGGCCATAGCAGCCGGCGCCTTTGCCACAGCTGTGCTTAATATTAATAATACTCGTGACATGGATGCCGATAAAAAAAATGGCAAGATAACCATTGCCAATAAAATGGGCCCACAAGGAGCAAGAGTATATCACGTAAGCCTTATTGGGGCAGGTATCATAGCATGGCTTATGTATTTTGCACTGCACTTTGGCTCTTGGCAGATATTGTTGACTGTGCTCACACTGCCTTTAATAATAAGCGCCCACAAGGTATACACAAGTTACGATGCAAATATCTTAGACAAACAATTACGCATCACAGCCCTTTCCACGGCAGCTTTTCATATTGTTATGGCTGTGGTGATACCTCTTATATCATAAAACCTTTTAACATCAAGGCTATTTGGTCAATAGTTAAAGTTTGCCTTTATGTGAGACGGCTATTTTTCTACTCACCACCTTTTCTTAGCCAATAGTCCAAAGTATTATATAAAATGCTTGGTGATATGGGTTTAGTAATGTGGTCATTCATGCCGCTTTTTAAGCTTTTTTCCTTATCGCCGCTCATGGCGTGGGCGGACATAGCTACCACAGGTAAATCTTTAAATTTTGGATTATTGCGTATGTTTTTTGTGGTAGTAAGGCCATCCATAATGGGCATTTGTATATCCATGAGCACAAGGTCGTAATTGTTTATTTCCAGCATATCAAGGGCTTCTTGGCCATTATTTGCAATATCAATGGTATAGCCCACATTTTTCAAAAGCTCTTCAGCGATAAGTTGATTAATTTGGTTATCTTCCACCAAAAGCAAGTGTCCTGTTTTTTGACTTCCATCATATACTTTTTGTTCGAGCAAGGTTTTTTTGGCAGGAATTGTTTCATGCGATAAATCAAAGTTCGCTGTAAAATAGAATGTAGAACCAAGCCCAGGAGTGCTTTCTACCCAAATTTCGCCGTGCATAAGTTCCACAATACGTTTAGAAATGGCAAGACCAAGGCCTGTTCCGCCATATTTTCTGGTAACAGAAGTATCCGCTTGAGTAAATGCCGCAAAAAGACAGGCTATTTGCTCTTTATCAAGACCAATTCCAGTGTCAATAACGGCAAATTCACATTGTAAACTCTTATCATCAATCACTGAATTAACAACAATATTCACACTGCCTTTGCCTGTAAATTTAATGGCATTTCCCACAAGGTTGAGCAGCACTTGCTTTAAACGCAAAGGATCACCCACAAGAACTTTTGTGGCATGAATACCTTCATTTAGTTGTAATGAAAGCCCTTTCTTTTCCACAGCATTACCAAAAAGGCTTTCTATTTCAGCACACACATCGTGTATGGTAAAAGAAGTGTTTTCCATTTCAAGCTTGCCGGCTTCGATTTTAGAAAAATCTAAGATATCATTAATTATGCGCAAAAGTTCGTTGGTGGAAAATAAGGCTTTTTGCATATAATCGCGCTGCATTGAATCAAGCTTGGTGCCGGACAAAATGTGCAAAAGCCCCAAAATACCGTTCATGGGTGTGCGTATTTCGTGGCTCATATTGGCCAAAAATTCACTTTTTGCCATGGCACTTTGTTCGGCTGCTTCTTTGGCCGATTTAACTTCGTTTAAAATAGCCTTTGTGTGCGTTAAGTCATTTACATAGGCTATATAAATATCTTCTTGTTCCAAATGGGCGCGAACAAAAGTTATTTCATAGGGGTCTAATTTGTTGGTTTTTTGATTTAGAGTACTAACTTCAAAATGACAATATCCATATTTAGACGCTGTTGCATATTTATCTTGAATAAACTCATGCATGCTACTTCCATCAGAGTGTTTTTCTGGGAAAATTTTTGCAAAGTTTTTTAAATATTCAACTTTATTGCTAAAACCTGAAAGTCTTATGGCTTCGTCATTACAATCTATAGGCTTGAAATCTTGTGAAAAAATATTAATCCCTAAGGGTACACCGTCTAAAATTGCTTTACTTCTTTCTTCGGCAATTTTTACTTTCTTTTTGCTGACTTCAATTTCTCTAAGATCCTTAACAAAACCCACAATCATAGGTTGAGCATGATGCATAACGCGCACCATAAGCACATTAGTGAGGATTTCTTCACCATTTTGATGTAAGCCAATCCACTTCATTTCAGAAGAGCCTTTCTTGAGCGCTTCTATGAATTTTCTGAAAGAAAATTCTTTAGAACGAGCACCATTAGGCTGAAATTCCGGATAAAGCACAGCAATATCACTAATAAAGTCTTGATAATTTTCAAAGCCGAAAAGTTTTATCAAAGCCATATTGCAGTCAATAGGGATAAGTTTTGTGTCTATGATAAAAGTTCCAAGAGGGCTTGCGTCAAGCATAAGCTTTGTATACTCATTGGCCTCTTGCAATTTGTTTAAATTATCATAATATTCGCGAAGATCGCGTAGGTACACCAACAACACAGATTCACTACCCAAAGTGCTACGAATGAAGGTTATTTCAAAAGGAATAAGTTCACCTGTACTAGATTTAAACGTCCAAGGTATGCGCTTATAGCCCGTTTGAAAAACTTCTTGTAAAGTTGGTACTATGACATCTAAGGAAATATCGCCATTGGGCTGACGATAAGGGTGGGAATTGTAAAAATTCTTAATGTATTCTTCTTTGGTTCCATATCCTAGTACGCGCGCCATTTCAAGACTTGAGTCTAACAATTTGTAATCGCGCGACCATATTTGCGCTGCAAGGGGCATGGTGTCTAACATAAGCATCATGCGGTTATTGGATTCTTCTAAATAACTAGAACTTTGATTTAATTCTACAACTGTTTCTTCAAGAACAAGCTCAAGGTTTTTCTGGGCGCTAATGTCCACAAATGTGCCCACAAGTCCTTTTTCTTGCGTTTGTGGCACAGTAAACCCTTTAATCCAATACAATGCCCAAGCTTCTCCATGTGGCAAGGCAAAAGACACTTCATAGTGCAAATCTGTAGAATTTTGTATGGCGTGCTGGTCTTCTTGATGATATCTTTTTCTTTCATCCAAAGGTAAATGCTCTAGGTCAAGAACAGATAAACCAAGTAAATCTTCTCGTTGTACCTCAAAAAAATCTTCATAAGCCTTATTAAAATTACAAAATTTTGCCTTATCATTTTTAGCAAATATAGGCATGGGGAAAGATTCAACCATTTCTTGAAAAAAATTAAGTTTATTTTGTGTTTCACAAAGATCTTTAACAAGTTGATTGTATTCTTCTACAGAAACGAAATCTTGATCATTTTTAAGGCTATACGTTTTCATAAGTTCTAATAAGCTGTTATGCAAAAGTTATAATAAAAGCTATGCGTTAAAATACAAAAACATTGGACAATACTGCAATTACAAAATTAATATATGTAACTATACATGTATATTTTTTTTATTACAAGTAAAAGTCTGCATAATGTTCATAAAAAACTGTTGAAAAATCTACAATGCAAACATGAAGTACCAAATGGCCTGATTATCGCAATAAATCTTCCATTTCTTTTAAGTTAAGCTCACGCACCTCACCTGGCTTAAGTTCACCCAAAAGAATGGAACCCTGAGCTATGCGAATAAGCTTAAAAATCGTCAAACCAAGGTCGCGACACATTCGCCGTATTTGACGATTTACACCCTGCATGAGGGTCATTTCTAAAAGCGTTGTGCTTGTTTGTGCATTTGGTGCGCGTACAATTTGTACTGTAACAGGAGCCAGCTTTTCGCCTTCGGCAAGAGTCATGCCTTTTTGCATGGTTTCAAGCATTTGAGAAGTAACTTCCTCACGCACCAACACACGATATACCTTGGCTAAGTGATGGCTCGGGTGAGACAACTTTTGCGCTAATTGACCATCATCAGTAAGAATGAGTAAACCTTCTGAAAAATAATCAAGCCGCCCCACAGTAAAAAGTCTTTTTTGGTGCCATTTTTGTGGCAAAATATCAAAAATTGTCTCGCGTCCTTGAGGGTCATGGGCTGTACACATGGTTTGCACAGGTTTGTGCAACATCACATAAGACCGTTTACTGTGCCGTGTTATTTCTTTGCCATCAACCACAATAGAATCCGTGGGCGAAACCTTAAAGGCTAAATCTGTAATTTTCTGTTTATTAACAAAGACTTTTCCTTGAGTAATCCATTCTTCAGCTTTACGACGAGAACAAAATCCGGCATCTGCTAAAGCCTTGTTTATGCGCACTGTATCAGTGTTTGTTGCATCTATTTTTTTTTGAGGTGCATTTTTGTTAGAAGAATAGGGCGAAGATTTTTTTTTATACTGTGTCATAAAAATAGAGTCCTTATTGCTATGTGGCAAAGCCATATGTGTTATTCTCAGGCAGTTCAAAAAGGAAGATTGTTTTTTTGATAAGGCATGAGCTGAAGGCTTGAAAGCATGTAGTATGCATATATGCATATGTAAAGCTTTAAAAAAGCACGAAACCAAAATAACATGATGGTGCATTCATAGAAGAATGCGTAATTTAGTAAACGTCCTTATTAACAGTGTGTTATGTGTAATTCTGCGTGTATCAAAGTTTACATAATTATCATTATGGGACAAAAGGCAATGTCAATTTAGTTAATATACCTGTACCCCACTTAGCTATTACACCAGCACTCCACGCGGTAAAATTCATAACTTTATCTGTGTAATTCATTACAAATCAGTACGAGGTCAGGTCTTTTTGTCCTTTTGTGTTCATGCGCTCTTTGCATCATAAAAAAAATTTAGCTTTGTACACTTGCCATGTGAGCCGCCACAGCGTAAAAAGTCTGTGCAACATGAGTTGCAATGACGACATTTTGAATAACTCTGCTATATCTACTGTTGAAAAATTATTTTTAAATTATTATTTAAGGAGTTTGCATGGGGCTTTTAAGCGCAACCTGCAGTTTTACACGTTTTCGCATTGAAGATGCAATCCCAAAGGAACTGTGGCTCGAAATTCCTGATCGTTTAAAGCAATTTGCTTTTCAAGATATTGACGAAACAGCCGAAGAACGTGCTTTTGGCTGGACTTGTTTTGAAGATATGCTTGATATGCATTGGCATACGGCACATCCTGAAAAAGGCGCATATCTTGTTTTTTCCTTACGCTTAGACACCAGACGCGTACCGGCCGGTGTCATAAAAAAGCATTTTGCCTTGGCTTTAAAAAAAGAAAAACAAGACAATGCAGCACAAAATAAGCAATTTATCAGCCGTGAACGCAAAAAAGAGCTGAAAGAACAAGTGGTATTACGCTTGCGCCGACATTTTTTGCCTGTGCCTGCTGAATTTAATGTGGTTTGGGCAAAGGACAGTAATGTTGTTTGGTTTGCCTCTACTCAAGGAAAAATGGTTGAAATGTTTACTGAATATTTTACTCGCACCTTTGACCTACACCTTGAACAAATGACACCCTATGGACTGGCCATGCAAGTTCTTGACGAAAACCAACTGGCACAGCTTGATAAACTTGAGCCAACGCATTTTGCTGCGGAGTAAATTATGAATACGCCCTATCTTGGACAAAGCACTGATATTGTACTTGGGCAAGAGTTTTTGACTTGGCTTTGGTATCAAAGCGACACAGCCCCCAACTCTTTTGTTGATAAAAAAAATATGCCTTTCAGTGTTTCAATGGAACAACGAATTGTAGTGCAAGGCGGTGAAGGCGATAGCCTTGAAACAGCTTCTGTTTCAGGTTCCTTATCCCCTTTACGCGAAGCACGTTTTGGCTTAGCCACAGGAAAAAAGGTTACACGCGCCCTATTGCGCCTTGAAAAAGATGAATTAGCTTGGCAAGTCAGCCTTAAAGCAGAAGATTTTTCATGCAATAGTTTACGCACACCCAAAATAGAAAAAGACGACGAAGACGACGATCCAGACGCCTTGTTATTGGAAAAAATCTATCTCATGGAAATTTGCCTTGATTTGCTTGATGCACTTTATGCGCGTTTTTTAGGCATACGTCTTTCAAATGCTTGGCAAGAAGAAGTGGCTCTTGTGCGCCATTGGATGACAAAGACCGAATCTCTGTAGCAGACAGTTGAAAAAAGCAATCTGTTTGCGACTTACATTTTTGAACAGTATGATTAGACAGCTCATACTAAGTAAAGTTGTTATTTATTAGGAATTTTTATGACTACACCTGAAACAGTTCCAAAGCAAACTCCATGGCTTTCACTTTTGGTGCGTATTGCACGCAAGTGCCTATGGATGCTTATTATTCTTTGGGGTATTACAGTTATCAGCTTTGTGGTTATCAATTTAGCCCCAGGTTCTCCCACAGACTTGCAAACCACCCTAAATCCTCAAGTGGGTGAAGCCGCCAGAGAAAGGCTTGAAGCCCTATACGGTCTAGACAAACCTTTGTACGAACAATACGGTAATTGGCTATGGCGCATGTTGCACTTTGATTTTGGCAATTCCATGTCCTCAGACTCTCGTCCTGTGTTAGATAAAATTCTTGAGCGTTTACCACTCACTGTGGGCATAAATGTTGTTGCTTTATTGCTCACCCTACTTCTGGCTGTGCCCTTGGGCGTCATTTCTGCTTGGAAGCAAAATTCTTGGTTAGACAAAGGCATAACTATTTTAGTTTTCTTGGCTTTTGCCATGCCCGGCTTTTGGCTTGCCCTTATGCTCATGCTCTATTTTGGAATAGAACACGCATGGTTGCCTATTTCTGGTTTAACTTCGCTTAATTATGCACAGCTTTCTTCTATAGATAAAGTCTTAGACGTGGCTTCGCATTTAGTTTTACCCATCATTGTCTACACCATTGGCGGCATAGCGGGTATGTCACGCTTTATGCGGGCTTCCATGCTTGAAGTATTACGTCAAGATTATATACTCACAGCAAAGGCAAAGGGCTTGCCCACACGCCGCATTATTTTTCATCATGCCTTACGCAATGCTTTATTGCCTGTGGTCACCCTGCTTGGCCTTTCGGTGCCTGGGCTCATTGGTGGCAGTGTTATTATTGAATCCATTTTTGCCTTGCCGGGCCTTGGGCAACTCTTTTATATGGCAGTTATGGCGCGTGATTATACCATCATTATGGGTAATCTTGTATTGGGTGCTGTGCTTACCCTGCTTGGTAATGTGCTTGCAGACATAAGCTATGGCCTTGCCGACCCACGCATACGCACAGCCAAGGAATGATTTTTATGCTTACAAATAAAAGATATATCCAGGTACAGTTAAAGAAACACTTTATGTTTATATTAGGGGCTAGCATTGTGCTTTTCATGTCCATAAGCGCCATATTGGCTCCCTTAATTGCCCCTTATGACCCCACTGAGCTGCACTTGGACGCCATTTTATTGCCCCCTTGCGATGCCTTCCCCTTGGGCACAGATCAATTGGGCAGAGACGTGCTTTCGCGCTTATTATACGGTGGGCGTGTATCCCTTTGGGTAGGTTTTGTGGCTGTGGGTATATCTGTGAGTATTGGGCTTGTTCTAGGGCTTATTTCTGGTTATTTTGGTAAGATGGTTGATGAAATTATCATGCGCGGTGTGGACATCATGCTGTGTTTCCCTTCTTTTTTTCTTATTTTAGCAGTTATTGCTTTTTTGGAGCCAAGCCTTAATAATATAATGATTGTTATTGGTTTAACCGGCTGGATGGGTGTAGCAAGGCTTGTGCGGGCAGAAACGCTGAGTTTACGCCAGAGGGATTTTGTGGCTGCTGCACGTTTGAGCGGTGCTTCCAGTAAAAGGATTTTAAGCTTGCATATTTTACCCAATGCTTTAAGTCCTGTGCTTGTTTCTGCCACCCTTGGCATTGCCGGTGCCATTCTTACCGAGTCGGGTTTAAGTTTTTTAGGGCTAGGCGTGCAGCCGCCCACTGCCAGCTGGGGCAATATGCTTTTAGAAGGTAAGAATGTACTTGAAGTGGCGCCGTGGATGTCTTTATATCCGGGGCTTGCCATTCTCATAACAGTGCTAGGGTACAATCTTTTGGGTGAAAGCTTACGAGATATTCTTGACCCGCGCTTAAAATAAGCGTGTAGGAAAAAAACATGCTAGAATTTTTACGAATACAAGGCCTTGCGCTCATAGACTCCATGGAACTTGAATTTGCACCGGGCATGAATGTGCTTACGGGTGAAACCGGTGCCGGCAAGAGTTTTATAATTAAATCATTGAATTTTCTTTTGGGCGAAAAAATGTCTGTGGACATGATACGCCAAGGCCATGAAAAAGCTCAAGTAGAAGCCATATTTATAAAAGACGATGAAGAACTTTTCTTGCGGCGTGAACTTATGGCCGATACGGGGCGTAGCCGTCTATACATAAATGATGTTTTAAGCTCGCAAGAAACTGTACGACAATTACGCGATGAACTTATTATTCACACAAGCCAACATGGACAACAGAAACTTTTGCAAACGAGTTATCAAGCCAAGCTCGTTGACGCAACACTGCCAAAAACTGCCCTCACAGAGCCTGATCTTTTGCAAGAACGCCAAGAGCTTTTAGCCCAATTACAAAAAACAACTGAGCAACGCACCCTACTTCAAGAAAAATACAATAAACTTGCAGAAAGACGCGACCTTTTAGAAATGCAACAGCATGAAATTGACAAAATTGCGCCGGAAGCTGGCGAAGAAGATAGGCTTGAAAATTTACGTTCAGAAGCACGCTTGGCCTCCAGCATGGCCGCCGATTATGAAAGAGCCTTGCATCTTTTACACGGTGACGATACTGCCGGACTCATAGAAATTTTAGGGCATTTTGAGCGCACTTTAGAAAAAATATGTGCCTACGAGCCTAAAATTTTAGAAGATTTAGAAAGTGTTTCCGCTTTACGTCAAGCTTTACCCAACCTTGAATCACGCTTGCGCAAAGCCCCGGAAGCTTCCAATTTGGACATGGACGCCCTTGAGTCGCGCCTATACGCCCTTTCGCAATTAAAAAGAAAGTTAAACCGTTCCTTGGAAGAAATATTGCAATTACGCCAAGAGATTGATGCTAATATTTCTTTTTTAGATTCATGCGGCCTAGATATTGCCCAACTTACAAGAGAAGAAGCTGAGCTTAAAGAAAAACTTAAAGTTCTACTTGAAAAAATCATCCCCTTGCGTCGTAGTGGCGCAAAGGAATTAACAGGAAACCTTGAAGTAGCCCTTCAAGGTTTAGGCTTTTCCAAAGATTTGCAAATCATTGCCGATTTTGTTCCCTATACCCTATGGGACGACCTTCAAGACGAAAAAGCACGTTTGCTTTGGGCGCCAAACCCCGGGCAAGCTCCACAGCCCTTGGATAAAATAGCTTCTGGCGGTGAGCTTTCGCGCTTTTTATTGGCTCTTGTGAGCATAAATACCGATTATGAACACGCCACATATATTTTTGACGAAGTGGATGCAGGCATTGGCGGCATGACCTTAAATATGGTTGCGGATCGTTTGAAACAATTAGCAAACCAAAGGCAAATGTTGCTCATTACCCATTGGCCACAATTGGCAGCCCATGCCAACAGCCATTTTTTCATAAGCAAACACGAAGCTGAAGGCAGCACCCTTACCCAATGCCAAAAATTGGACACTGAAGCGCGCATGCAAGAACTTACACGCATGGCCGGCGGCGGTGAGCAAGGTCAGCACCTTGCCAAAACATTGTCTAATCCTTCTCAGCCAACAACAAAGCAAAACACTTTGCTGTAATACATTAATACTTTGCAAACATCTCTCGAATTTTTGCCGCATCCTTTGTTATGAGCAAGGCTAAGGTTAGTAAAATTCGTGCTTTTTGTGGATTAAGATTGTCCGATGCAATAAAACCATTTTCCACATCACTGATTGTGGGCGTAATCACACCGGAACCGGTTCTTGAAGAACGCACCACCACAATGCCGTGCTGACTGGCAGCCCCAAAAAGTCCTTCTACCCTATCAGACATGCATCCATTGCCTGTGGCGGCTATGATAATACCGTCCGGCTTGCTGGCAATAATGGCTTCGTGCATGCAGGTAGAAGCGTCCAAGTATTCATACACAATATCCACACGCGGCAAGGCATTTACCTGCATTATATCAAATTCGGTGTGCATGGTATGCAGGCGTACAACTTCTCTATAGTATACAGCTTTAAAATCAATAACATAGCCAAGAATACCCACTTCATGTGCTTTGAAAGTTTCAGTAGCTAGGGTATTGGATTTTGTGCCTTCTCGAGCAGCAATAATATGCCCGTCAAGCACTATGAGCACGCCCTTTCCGTGGGATTTTTTGCAAGCAGCCACCCCCACAGCGTCTAGTAAATTTAAAGGACCATCGGTACCTATGGCTGTGGCAGGTCGCATGGAACCCACTATAACCACGGGTTTTGTGCTTTTTACTACTAAATTAAGAAAATAAGCTGTTTCTTCAAGAGTATCTGTGCCGTGGGTAACCACTATTCCGTGGCAATTAGCATCTTGTAATAATATATTAATTCTCTTGGAAAGTTTTAATAAAATATCAAAAGTAAAACTTTCGCTGGGCACATTAGCTATTTGCTCTGCACGCACATGGGCAAGCTCTGCTATGGAAGGTACTGCGTCAATGAGCTCTTGAGCTGACAGCGCACCGGCTTGATAATTGGTGAAATTTGTGGCGGAATCTGCCGAACCGGCAATGGTTCCGCCCGTGGCTAATATGGTAATATTGGGTAATTGCATACTTTTTCCTCATTATTAGGCCGTTGAAATATGTAGTATTTTAACACTAACTTTAAGTTGACACAAGTTTTAAGGGCATTATCTGTATGGGCATGATGTTTTGCATAGCAGCATCATGCTTTTAATTTATTACATAACTTTCGAGGTATATATGCACTTTACCGGAACAACATATCGTCCCCCTGTGGAAGCCATGCTTGGCACAAAGCTTTTGCAAGTAACTATTGGATGCGCACATAATAAATGTGCTTTTTGCACCATGTATGCGCATGACAAATTTTCTGTGGAGCCTTTATGGCAGGTAGAAGAAGACATTATTGAATTGCGTAAATCATCGGCAAGAATTGACAGAATTTTTCTTGTAAACGGAGATGCTTTTGTTTTAAGTCGTCAAAAATTACAAAAAATAACCGACTTAATTATAAAGCACATACCCGAAGTTTCTGTCATCACTATGTACGCTTCCATAAATAATATCAAAGCAAAAAGTGATGCGGACTTGGTGGCCATTAAAGAGATGCGTATCAATGACTTATGGATAGGCGCAGAAAGCGGCAATGCACAAGCCTTGTTAGACATTAATAAAGGAAATACCCTAGATGAAGCCAGAGAACAGCTTTTGCGCTTAGTCAAATTTGGTATTCGCCATAACGATGGCTATATGCTGGGTGTTGGTGGCAAGGGCAAGGGTGTGCAATATGCCATGGATGCTGCAAAACTCATTAATGAAACAAAGCCTAGCATAGTGTGGTTTGGTACTTTAAGTCTATTTAAAGGCAGTAAAATGCACGAAGCCATGGAAAAAGGTGCTTTTATTCCGGCTACAGAACTTGAAATATTAGAGGAAGAAATACACACCATCCAAGGCATAACATTGGAAAATATACCATTTTATGGCATACACCCTACCAATGCTTGCAGCGTGCACGGCATGTTACCAAGGGATAAAGAAGACATGATTGGCGAACTGAAAGACTACATTGCCTATGCGGATAATGAGTTTTTACAAAGTGCGCAAGAACGTCATTCTTTATAACCTGTTAAGGAATTAAACATAACTTGCTTTCATGACAATACACGGTTAGTTTATACGTATGGATAAACATCTTACTCTACATCCTGCACTACACCTTGTGGGGATGGCGCAAAAGGACACGGAAGAAAGAACAGGTCTTCCTTTGTATATTTCGCCCATCCCTGCAGGTTTTCCTTCGCCAGCAGATGACCATATTGACCAAGATTTAGACTTGCACCGCCATTTGGTGCGCAACCCTGCGGCCACGTTTTTTTTGCGGGCTCAAGGGGAATCCATGCTTGATGCCGGCATACACGATGGGGATTTATTAATTGTAGATCGCTCACTTGAAGCAAGGCATAATCGCATAGTTATTGCTGCCTTAGATGGAGAACTCACCGTAAAAAGGTTGGTACAGCGTAAAAATCGCACCTTTCTTATACCGGCCAATGCCCATTACCAAGAACTAGACATCACCGAATATGATAATGTGCATATTTGGGGAGTAGTAAGCTATGTGGTCCATAAACTCTAACAGGCTGTTGAAAAAGTGCAATCTACTTTGCCCTTATTAGAGCGGGCTCGTTTTTTGCTCCCGTTACGTATGTCTTGATACGCGCCCTCCGCAAAAAACTTCGTCTTCCTCG
>CAYJHG010000017.1:4005-12849 GCA_964369535.1 uncultured Desulfovibrionaceae bacterium | reverse complement strand
CGATGCGTATAAAACAAATGCTCTTGCGCAAGCTATGAGAAAAATGAATACTAAAATCGACTTAAACACAAAAACTATTAATACTCTAATTAAATCTATTGAAAACTCAAATCTGCATTTGAGAAAAAAAAATAACAAATTTTTGACAAAAAACAGTGATTGCTTACCAAAAAGAGTAGTGAAAAAGTTTATGTTTTATTTGTTGAAGATTCAAAAATTTGTTTTGTGCGAGAAGTTGATTTCGTTCTATATAAAAAATAATCCCAATACAGCATGGGCTTATTATGTATTAGGAAAATGCCAATGGACACAAGGCGAGCATAAGCCAGCTCTTGAAACCCTAGACAAAGCTATTACACTAGAGCCCCACACTGCATATTTTCAAGCATATAAAAATTCATGCTTAAAAAAATTACATAAAAAAAAATAGGAACTTATTTCACATATTAGAACAGAAATATCTTACCGCGCCGCGTTCACACGTTACTCTTCTCATGCGTCATAGTAAAATGGGCACAGGAGGTAGTTTTTTGGTTTACAAGCCTATCCGGTGCAGAGAAATTTAGCATTACTCACAATGAGGGCAAGCACGTCATAATGCTTGTTGGGTGAACCTGCTACAGTAATTTAATCTGAATTTATAAAAATATATAAAAACATTAAAAATTCTATATATACAAGTAAAGTGAAATGAAAAAAGTATACTTACATATTGGTTCAAGTAAAACCGGAAGCACTGCTATCCAGTATGCTCTTCAAGACTTGCAAGATAAAAAATTGTTAAAGAAGCACGATTTTGATCTTCTTTGGAAGGATTTGCCCGTACTGATAAATACAGTCAAAGAAAAAGACCCTAAGAAATTAAATTTTAGCAAATTGCTAACTTTTATTGAAAAATTCCTGCATAGCACCAAGAAAAATAATATAATTATTTCTTGCGAAAATTTTTTCCAACCAACGAGCTCCGGTAAAGAATTCCTTGCCCAATTTGCTAAAATTTTACAAGGATATGATGTAAATATTCTTGCGTATTTACGCCGTCAAGACTACAGGATAGAAAGTTCTTGGGCGCAGGGCTGTAAGTTTTTTAGATCACCCGACAAGCTTCTTGAGCCTAAGCATTCGGCTCGTTACAAGACTACTTTAGATAATTATGCGGCAGCTTTTGGCAAGGAAAATATCACGGTTCGCATTTATGACCGTAATAAATTATATCACAAGGACTCAAGGGCAGACTTTTTAGAGTGGGTAGGTTTAGAAGGACTTATTTCAGAACTTGGGGACAGTTATAACAACCCCTCTTTGTCGCCTGTTAATTTACGTATTCGTCTTTCGTACATGCGTCAGAATATGCTTTCTAATGAACAAAAGGTAAAACGACAAAAAGAATTACAGACTCAAGTATCTGGACTAGATAAAATACCAACTTCCCTCGCGCACGATTTGCGAATGGCCAAAAGAGGGGTCAATGCAGATATGGCGTTTTGCAGAACGTTAAACTCGTTGCTTGCGCTTGAAAAAACTCCGCAAAAGAATACCCATGCTTATATTGACCTTGAGGAGCGTAAAGCATATTTAGAGGCTTGCAAAGATGAGAATGAAGCCATTGCCCGTGAATATTTGGGCCACAAAGATGGTGTTTTATTTGATGATGCGATGCCAGCAAAAACAATTTCGCTTGCAAAGCCAAGCACCGATGATTTGGTAACTTCCTTTTTGCCTATCTTTGTACATTTGACCCAAAGAATTGAAGAGTTAGAAGAGGAATTACACAGACGCAAAAAAATTATAAATTTTTGCAAAAATATTGTTTTTAAAATAAAATCTTTTATTACAAGAAGATAATATATAAAGAGAGAATAAATAATGTCAGAAAAAAAATATCTTACTGCGCCGCGCTCGCACGTTACTCTTCCCATGCGTCATAGTAAAAATGGACACAAGGGGGCAGTGTTTTGGTTTACAGGGCTATCCGGAGCAGGAAAATCCACCATTGCCCACGAAGTAGAGAAAATTCTTTTTGAGCAAGGCAAACAAGTCATAGTGCTTGATGGGGACGTCATTCGCCATGGCCTTTGTGCCGATCTTTCCTTTAGCCCTACTGGTAGAGCAGAAAATATTCGGCGCATTGCAGAGCTGAGTAATATTTTCGCTAAACAAGGTTTTATTTGTTTATGCGCCTTTATAACCCCACTCAAGATATATCGCGAAATGGCGGAAGTTATTATCGAAGATGATTTTTATGAGGTATATATTTCTTGCTCGCTCGAAGAATGCGAAGCGCGAGACGTGAAGGGTTATTATAAGCTTGCGCGCGAAGGTAAAATTAAAAACTATACCGGCATTTCAGCACCCTATGAAGAGCCTGAGCAGGCTGCCTTGGTAATTCCAACGGAAAATGTTTCCATAGAGGAATGCGTGGCAAAAACTATTAGTTTTATTGAAAGCAAAATATTATTATAATGTGCAATAGTGAGTTATAATGCCTCTACCTCGCATACTCTGCTTTAATATCAATGGCTCAGGCATGGGGCATATGAATCGTTGCCTATCTTATGCGCGGCCTTTACGCGCTAAGGCAGAAGTGACCTTCTTTTCCCTTGCCTCCGCCATAGAGATTATTGAGCGCATGGGGGAAGACACTCCCTTTAATGCGGAGTATTATGTTTCCCAATTTTGGAGCACCAACAGCAATTACACATGGAATAACGAGCTGGCCTTTCGCCTTTCCATGGTGCTAGAGCATGTGCAGCCTCATGTCATTGTCTTTGACGGTACATGGCCCTATCAGGGTTTTTTGGGCGCGTGCAAAGCCTACGGCAAGGCCAAGCTTGTGTGGTCGCATCGCGGTCTTTTTAAAGAGGGCACACAAAAGCCTCCAGTAGACCCGCATTTTTTCGACCTTATTTTAGAACCCGGCGAGTTGCTTTCATCCCTCACAGACTGTGTGCAATGCTCCCCTGCCAAGCCCTATAAGGCTGATAATAGATTATGCCTTTCCCCCGTTACCTTGCTCCGAAATGATGAAATTTTATCACAAGAAGACGCGCGCAAAGAGCTTGGCCTTGCTCCTCACGGTCGCTATGCCCTCCTCAGCCTTGGCCCCGGTAATTTAAAAGACGTACACAGTATAGGGTATACCTGCATAAAGCTTTTGCAAGAGCGTGGATTCACCATATTCTGGGCTTGCGCGCCCATTTCTGTCAACGATGTTCCCTTGCCAGAAGGTGTTCGGCCGTTGTCCGTTTACCCCTTAGTGCGCGTCATGCGCGCTTTTGATATTTTTGTAGGCGCTGCCGGCTACAATACCTGCTGCGAAGTGGTGCAAGCCCAAGTGCCCACTGTGCTTATGCCTAATACCCTACTAGCCGATGACCAAGCCAGACGTGCGCATCTGGTGGCGGAAAACTCCCCCACCGTGGTCTGCTTAAGCGAAGATGCAGTGGAGATAGGAAAGGCCCTAAACACAGCACTAGACGCTGCCCAGCTTGAGCCAAAGCACAACGAAAGTTCATTGGATATGCTAGGCGCAGAACAAGCCGCTGAAGCTTTACTAAAACTTGCTCATGAAAGCACTGGCGCCCAAGGCATATGCCCAAAACACCATTGGAGCAAAGGGCCGTCATGGAAATTTATTTTCAAGTACACCCTTAATGCTATACAATTCCAACGCCTCTGGTGGCATAAATTACTGTATCCTTTTATGAATACCATAGGCTTATATAAAGCAAAAAAAGCCTCATCATGGAAAGTAGACCTCAAACACGCCCCTGCTACCGGACAAAAGAAAACTCTGCTCCTTTGGTCTGAAGGCCTCGAAAAAGACCAGCAACGCACCCTTTGCCAAAAGGTGCAAAACTATGTACAAAAAAACCCAGAGTATATCCCTGTTTTAGTCACAGATATACCAGACTTTGCCTATTTCTCGCGCCTGCACTGGCTGGTGGAATATCTGCCAAAGCTAAGGGTGCGCGAAGATAAAGATTATGCACAGCAAAAACGTGAGTACATTGCATGGCGATATGGGGAAAAAGGTATTTCGTTACAAAATTTTCTTGAAAAATATAAGATTATATAATGCATATTGAAACAATACAGCCTTTTACAAACAGAGATCTAGGCAAATCTTTGAAGATACGTCCTTTCCATCAATTGGAAGCTCACAACTATGTGTAATTATACCTGGTCCCATTGCTTTGGTCTCTGCCTTTTTAGCGGATTTTAAAAATCAGCTACAGTAGAACAGCATCCCCATAAAACAATGTACATCATGGCAAAGCACCATCAACACCCTGAATTTACGCTGAAAAATACGTACTATACTGTAAATTACAAAGACTATATACATCTATGTTCAAACATCGCTACGCCCTGCTTACCGTAGATACGGAAGCCCTCCCTCACCGTGCCACAGATAATCATGTGGAAAAGCTCATGTGGGGCAAGCACGAAAATGGCACTGCCGGCATTGCCCAAATGTGCGCCATTGGTGATATTTATGGCGCAAAGCATACTTTTTTTGTGGACTTATGTGCCGCGTACAATGAGTTTGAAAAAATCAAAGAAGTAGTGCTCTGGCTTGATGCTCAAGGCCAAGATGTGCAATTGCATACTCATCCGGAATACCTGCCTCAAAAGTTTAGAAAAGCACATAAGCTCATGCCTGGGCGCCGCCATATGAATGCATACAGCCTAGAGCAAAACCTGCGCGCTATACGCCATTTCTCAAACCTTCTCTCCAGCATCACCCAAAAACCCGTAATAGCCTTTCGCGCCGGTTCTTTTCGTTGGAATGAAGACACTCTAAAAGCTCTTAAGCAATGCAACATTCCTCTTTCTTTTAATAATTCTATGGTGGCCATGCACAATAAGCAATGCCCCTTTAGTATTGCTCAAAATACGCCCTTTCAGTGGGCCAACGGTATTTATGAAATCCCTGTAACAGAACAAGATTTTCTGCATCAAAGGCAATACCGCACGCGCTTGCATTATCCTTCTTCAAAGTATTTACAGCTACTGCCTCGCTGGCTTTCCTTTTTACCCCATGGGCTAAGCCGTAATAATGACTTTCTTGTGGTTCTTCTGCATTCATGGTCTTTTTTGCATTGGGATGAAAATCGTCACGCCATCTATAAAGATGATCAACGTATGGAGCAATACCATACATTCCTTAAAAAACTTTCCAAAGACTATGACATCATCACTTCTGTAGAATTATTGGATCTTATCCAAAGCGGTAAAATTGCCCCTACGCTTAGGGAAAAGACACGACAAGCAGCCTATACCCCCCGTAAAAAAGGATAATTTCCATGTTTTTTCATGAATTTCGCAAAAAAAAGACCGTACAAAGTCTGGAAAAAATCATGGCAAAACATCGCTTTGCCCCCTATATTCCAAAGCCGCGCAGTCTGCTCTATGTGGCGGCCAATTGCTTGCCCTACCACATAAGCGGGTATACCACCAGAACACATGAACTGCTTATGGCCTTGCAGCATGAAGGTATTCACGTACACGCCCTCACCAGAGCAGGCTACCCTTGGGATCATGCGCCCACAGCTTGCAAACCGGGGCCACTTATGATCTATTATCAAGGCCTTACCTATTACCATGCAAAGCACCCACGTAAACTCTTAAGCCTTACTTCTTTTGTGGAAAAAGCGGCTCATACCATCGCAGAGCATGCAAAAAAGCATCAAGCGGCGTGCATTCATGCGGCTTCAAATTATGTGAATGCTCTCCCAGCCTTGGTGGCTGCTCGATGGCTAGGTATTCCTTTTCAATATGAAATGCGCGGCCATTGGGAGCTTTCTCGTAAGGCGCAACGCCCTGCCTATGAAAAATCCTATGGCTATGCTGTAGGTGTGCACTTGGAGCATTACCTTGCGCATCACGCAGACCGTGTGTTCTGTATTTCTAAAGCCTTAGCCAACTTTGTCCATCTTGAAATTGACCAGCAAAAGGTTCACCTGCTTCCCAATTGCGTGGACTGTAGCCGTATCTATCCGCAAGAGCATCAAGAGGTGAAGCCCTATCACATAGGCTATGCCGGTGCTTTGGTACAGTATGAAGGCTTAGATGTGCTTTTATACGCCCTAAAAGAGCTTGTTACATCACAAAAAAATATTGTTCTCCACATTATAGGCGATGGAAAAGAAAAGGAAAACTTGCTTGACCTTTCGCAAAGGCTGGGTTTACAAGAGCATGTGCATTTTTATGGTAAACTTTCTCCCGAGGAAGCGAGAGCGTATTTAGAAAGCTGCGCTCTTGTCTGTATACCTCGAGTTCCTTTAGACGTGTGCACCATGGTTCCCCCCATAAAACTTGTGGAAGCCATGGCCTTAGGAAAAACGGTAGTGCTTCCGGACTTACCCGTATTTCAAGAAGAAGCGCATAATGTACCTACCTTCTTTTTTGAAGCAGGCAATGCAAAGCACTTAGCACAGGTGCTAGAAGAAGCTTTACACAATACAGAAGACCTCATACAACGCGGACAACAGTGCCGTGAGCATGTTGTACAGCACAGGCAATGGAAACATTTCCTTGCGCCTATGACGCCCTAAATTACTATGATAGCAACACTTATACGAAATATAACACATGGTAAAGCCAAGCCTTTAACCATTGAAGAAGACAAAGCCGGTACCGGAGAATGGGGACAAATAAAAATTGCCTTAATTACCGATACCATGTCTACTTTGTCCTTTGCGCAAGAGTGCCGTGTAAAGCAGCTGAGCCCCTATAATTACAAAGAAATTTTGAAAAATTGGCGCCCGCATTTTGTTTTTATCGAGTCCGCTTTTCATGGCATGCAAGATACATGGCTTTATCGCATAGCTAAACAGCCCAAGTATATACAACAGCTTAAGCCTCACGCTTTGGAAGATGTCATTACTTTTGCCAAAGATTTGCACATTCCCACCCTTTTTTGGAATAAAGACGACATCCCCTATTTTGACGCATTTCTTCATGTGGCGCAGCAGGTGGATTATGTTTTTACAGCAGACAGCAATTTTATACCACGCTATCAAGCGGCTGTGCCCGATGCCTCCAAGGTGCATCTTTTAGCCATGGCCTACCAGTCTGCATTTCATAATTTTACAGGCTTTCATTTTAAAGAATTGGCCCCTTGTTTCTTAGGTTCATACTATGTTCGCATGCTCAAGGAACGCCAAAGATTTTTTGAATATATTTTTCAAGCCTGCTCTCAAACAGACAGTACCTTACATGTGTATAATAGGCATAAGAATCATCTTTTTCATGCCACGCATTTTCGTTTTCCAGAACATGCCAATATCACCTTGCATGAGCCGGTTCCATACAAACAAACGCAAGACATATATAAGCATTACAGCGTGTCATTAAATATAAACTCTGTGACTAACTCAGACACCATGCTCTCACGCAGATTTTTAGAAATCTTAGCCTGTGGTGGTATATTGCTCAGCAATCCCAGTCCTGTTGTGCAAAAAAACTTTTCAAACTATTGTCATTGCGTGCATTCACAAGAACAAGCCACAGAGCTTTTAGCGCGTTGGAAATTCGGCCCATCCCAAGAAGATAAAGATAAAGCAGAAGCTGGGGCTCAATACGTTTTGCAAAATCATACATGGCGTTGCCGCCTTGAGCAAATTGCCACGTTATTAAATATTTAGGTAAAATCATGCTTGTTTCCATTATACAAATATTTTTTGTCCTTATTGTGGCCACTTTTTGTATGTATACCTATTTAGAATGGCATCATGCCAAAGCCCATGGCAAAAAAAGCACGCCCAAAGACGCTTTACCTTTAGCCTCTATGGACGATGAACAGCTGCCCTCTGTCAGTGTGCTTTTGCCCATTTGCAACGAAGAAGCTGTACTTAAAAGAATAATAACTGCCGTATGCCAGCTGCGCTATCCCTTAGAAAAGCTTGATGTATGGGTGCTTGATGACGCGCACCACCAAGGGAGTAAGCAAGCTCAAAGCCTTGTCGCTGCCTTTGCTCAGCAAGGTATTCCCGTACACTATGCCAAAAGGAAAAGTAAGCGCGGCTCTAAAGCCGGTAACTTAGCTTTTGGATTAACACAGTGCAAAGGAGAGCTTATCAGTATCTTTGATGCTGATTTTATTCCGCCGCAGGATTTTTTACTCCAAGCTGTCCCTTATTTTAACGATAAGAATACAGGATTTTTACAATCCAGTGTGGAGTATGGTAATAAAGAGTTTTCTTTTCTTACACGTTTTCAAGCCATGATGTCAGGGCACAAGGAAAAGATCACCAAGGGACAAGAACACACAGACCATGTGGCCTCCCTTACCGGAAGCTCCTGTATTTGGCGCCGCACCTGCATAGAAGACATTGGTGGCATAAAATCCGCCACCATTTGCGAAGATTTTGACATGGGCATGCGTGCTCAAATCAAGAACTGGAAGTATAAATTTCTTCCTCATGTCTTTTCTGTGGCAGAGCTTCCTGAAACCATGGCCGCCTTTCGCGTGCAAAGAGAACGCTGGGCCCGTGGGCATATACAGAACTCCTTGCGCCATGGAGGAAAAATCCTTCGCGCCTCTGGTCTTTCCCCTTGGGCGCGCTTACAGGGTTTGGTTCTTCTTTTTGCCGCAGCTTTGCTAGCCTCCTTTTATGCTATTTTACTTCTTACACTCCCCTTGGTTTTCCTTACGCCGCACTTGGGATATACTTTTCATATATCTTGTACACTTTTACTTACTTCCACCGTACTTTGGGCCTATGGATGCATGAAAAACTCTTCTGCCGCCGGTGAAACCAGCCAAAAGAAGCAGCATTTTTTGCGCAATACCTTAGGCTATGTACTGATGTTTTTCCCCTTCTCTCTCTACTATTT
>CAYJHG010000017.1:0-3982 GCA_964369535.1 uncultured Desulfovibrionaceae bacterium | reverse complement strand
GGACAAGGCAAGTTTCATCGAACCCCCAAGGGCAAAGGCCCCATCATATACCCAACAACCAATAACATATTACTTTTTTTAGAAATGCTCTCCCTTCTGTATGCTGTATCAAGTTTTACATTGGGTATCGTTTATGCTAATTATTGGGTGTGTTTGTATGCAGCATTAGCGGCCATGGGCTTTGGGCTTGGTCTTTTTTTCTCTAGGAGAGATACAAAAAAAATTATGAATACCGCATCCTTTAAACATATCCTCATTACGGGCGCCTCTGGAGCTATCGGTCAAGCTTTAGCTCTTGAATACGCTGCGCCGGGAAAAGAACTTACTTTACACGGGCGGAACCTCACCACCTTAGAAAGCTTAGCCGCGCAGTGCGAACAAAAAGGCGCCACTGTACATATTGCCACCTTTGACCTCAGCGACACACAAAACATGGCTTCATGGGTAGATGAAATATGCCAACGTAGCACACCTGATTTATGCATAGCCAGCGCCGGCGTCATCTATAAAATAAATAAACAAAAAAACTTTGAAGATCTCGAGCATGCACAACAAATGTGGCAAGTGAATGTGCTTGGAACTATCGCGCTTATAGACGCTCTTGTTCCGCATTTACGCCAACAAGGTAAAGGGCATATTGTGCTTTTAAGCTCTTTAGCCAGTTATTTTGGCCTGCCCTCCACACCTAGCTATTGCGCAACCAAAGCCGCTTTGCGTGTGTATGGAGATGCCCTGCACAATCTTTTAAAGGCTGATGGTATTTATGTGAGCACCATCATGCCCGGTAGCATTGCCTCCCATATGGTGGATGTTATCGGTAAATTTTATGGCCTTGTTTTAACGCCAGAGCAAGGCGCGCGGCACATTATGCATGCCATTAGTAAAAGAAAAGCACGCTATATTTTCCCTCTTCCGCTTTCTTTTGGGTGCTGGGGGCTTTCCGTCTTGCCAGGTTTTTTAGCGCTTCCCATCACTAGGTGGCTGAATCGTGTCCTCTAGTTTTGCCAGCGTTCTTATCCTCGGATGCGTAGGCCTTGCCATAAGCATTGTTATGGAGCGTTTTATACAGCCGCGTCCCAAAATGCTGCGCCCCATGGCTACATGGTGCATACACATAGGTATTTACCTTTTACTTTATACGCTTTTGGTACTCCTCTTAGCTCGTCCGTATTTTAGTTTTGTGCTTACACTAGCAGTGGTGCTTACACTTGTTATGATTAACAATACAAAGCTACGCAATCTTGCGGAATCACTGACGGCTCAAGACTATGAATTTGTCACTGACATTATTATGCATCCCCGCTTGTTTCTACCCTATTTTGGGGTAAAGAAGTTCTTGCAAGCTGCTAGCGGCTTTGTGTTGGCCTTAGTAGGTTTTTTGTATGAACCGGTACCGGAAGAGCGCTTACATCTTTCCATGCAGGCAGGCCCCCTCCTGCTTTTTGCTTTTATAGCTATTGTATGCCTAGCGTATGCCTATGCCCACACAGCACCCACGCGCTTTAAGGCTCTACCCACGCGTTTTCTTCCCTTGGAAGATATGCAAAACCTAGGGCTTTTTGCTACACTTTGGGTACACGGCTTTGCCATGCGCCAAAAGCCTGACGTACAACAATCCCCCTTCATACACATTCCCTCAAAAACTCTGTCTCCTTTACCGCATTTAGTGGCCATTCAAAGCGAATCGTTTTTTGATCCCCGCTCGCTTTTTTCCGGTATTCCTACAGATATTCTTGCTTCCTACGATGACATGCAAAAACAAAGCATGCAATACGGCGCATTGCAAGTTCCGGCCTTTGGCGGAAATACCGTTCGTACAGAATTTTCTTTCCTCTCCGGTTTAAGCCCAGAAGCCTTAGGGGCGCATCGTTTTAATCCTTATGTGCTGACAGCCACAGGCTATCCCATACCGTCCTTGCCCCTTTTCCTTAAAGAGCTTGGCTATAATCTTGTTTTTATCCATCCCTACTTTGCGCATTTTTATAAGAGAAATAAAGTTTTTAAGCATTGGAAAGTAGATAGTTTTTTAGATATAAATCACTTTAAAACAGGCCATCACTATGGGCCGTATATGAGTGATATTTCTGTGGCAAAAAAGGTGTTGCATACCCTTGAAAAAGCACAAAAGCCCACATGTATTTTTGCCATTACCATGGAAAATCATGGTCCGCTTCAGCTAGAAAAAGTGCGCGAAAAAGACCTCACTCAGCTCTATTCAAGCCCTCCGCCTGCGGATTTTGAAGACATGACAGTCTATTTGCGTCACTTACGCCATGCAGATAAAATGATTTCCCTTCTTCATCAAGGCTTACAAAAAACATCTCATCCCGCCAGCTTTTGCTGGTATGGTGATCATGTTCCCATTATGCCTAAAATTTATGATAGGGTTTCCTCTTTCACACCTGATACCAACTATATACTTTGGAACAATGAAAGCTTGCGCCAATTGCAAAGCCAGCCCCCCATGCAGGCAAAATCCATAACTTTGCCATCGCATCAATTGGCTACCATATGGTTACAGAAGGCTGGTATACAATAACTATAAAAGGCTGCTACCTCTATAACTCAGGTAACAGCCTTTTTTTGACGTGGGACAATCTATGTCTACGCTAAAGATTTTTCCAATATTTCCATGGGGATTAGATAGAGAAAGTACGTGTTGTTTTTGACTTAGTAACTTTCTTGCTTCTCGCACAATATCAGCGCACTATGCCCTTTGAAGCATTTCTTTTTTTACAATATCTTTTTAAGGTGCTTAGCAAAATATAAAAAGACCCCACACTAAGGCTAAAAATATTTGTGCGCTTAGCTGTGCGGCACTTCCCATATCTTTTGCTTTCTTAGCAAGGTCACTGTGCTCCAAGGAAATTCTGTCCACGGTATTTTCAATGGCCGTGTTTAAAAACTCAACAATAATGCACAAAAAACACGGGAGCATAAGTAGTATTTTTTGCGTAAAACCTTTACCAAAAAACAGAGCACAAGGAATTCCCACAAGACTCACTAAAATAATTTGCCTAAAAGCTTCTTCATCTTGCCATGCAAATTTATAGCCTTGAATAGAGTATGTTACGGCATTTTTTAAACGTGTAATGCCAGAGCGCCCCTTAAATGTGTTTCGCTGTTGCACTTTGCTCCTCCATGATATACCTTGGCTTATACCTTACAGACTAAATTTGAAAAGTATTCATCCTGAGCAGTTATGAAGCAAGTAACTATTTACATTTAATTTTATACAAGTAAAGACGTAAAATAACATAAGAGAAATTATGGTAACTTAGGCAAGACGGTGTTTGAACACACTTTCTTTATATTTTACTCAAGTTGTGTAAGGAGATCAAAATCTATTGCTTATTAACTGTTTTTCAAGCATTGCTAGTGCTCGTGAGGATACACGTTTCTTTTGAATGTGAAACGTATTTTGGGAACAAAGTACTAAGGGTACATTACCTGCACTGCACTCTCCATAACAATGAAGACCAACAGACGCTCCAACTAAGCCTTGTCACCCTTGTCACTATCCCACCCCAAAAACTTTCCCCAATAAAATCACTCCGCCACAATTTTGGGGTAAATCACGGGGTAAATAAAAACAAAACCCATGCAAAAAGCCTAACAATTTTCCCAACTACAGCCAGACTTCTACTTCCTCCCACTCCGCCATTTGTTAATTTTTTAGGTTTTAAATAAGCACTAATGCACTTGCCTATACCTCTTTAATATATATAAAGTTTTATGACGTTCCACTGTCTGGCATTACTTAAAAACAGTTAAGATGTGCAAAGCTTCATGCCCAAGGCGTTATCTTTTGTTAAAAGAGTTAAAACATTTCTTCATCTAAAGGGGTTCCTTTCATTATATCTTTACGTGCATTTTTTTTAAGTACAGCATTTAAGTAACGTGTGTGTAAGCCGTGTCCAGGGCGAATGGAACGCACATTTTCGAGCGTAAAAGGTTCACCAGCCTTAACATCTTTCACAAC
>CAYJHG010000016.1:0-13225 GCA_964369535.1 uncultured Desulfovibrionaceae bacterium | reverse complement strand
GCACTTTATCACGACCGGTAATGCCTCGGGCAAGGCGCAAAGCGCTCATGGTGGCCTCGGTGCCGGAATTGACCATGCGCACCATATCCACAGAGGGCAGGGCGGCAATAACTTCTTCGGCAAGCAAAACTTCGTCATGGCAAGGTGCACCATAACTTGTGCCGCGGGTGGCTGCCTCTTGCACAGCTTGCGTAACTTCAGGGTGCGCATGGCCTAAAATCATAGGCCCCCAAGAAAGCACATAGTCAATATAAGTGTTGCCATCTGCATCGGTGATTTCGCAGCCTTTTCCATTGCTAATAAACAAGGGTATACTGTCTACGTTTTTGCAGGCGCGCACGGGGCTGTTAACTCCGCCGGGTATAAATTTTTGGGCTTTAGTGAATAATTCTTGTGAGTTAGTTTCTTGCATGACAAATCCTTTGTGGCAATGGTTAAAAATAGCTCATGGATGTTTTTTTAAACTCTTCAATACTATTTAAGGCTGCATAGTCCTCTATGCCAATAATTTCTTGTAATTCTTGAATAACTTTTTGGCATTCTTCTTCGCTTCGCCCATGCACCATGGTGTAGAGGGTATAGGGCCAATCCTTTGCTTCGGAAGGGCGAAAATAACAATGCGAAACATGGGCATGGGATGCAGCTTTTTGCCCACATGTGTCTACCATGTCTTCTGTGGCTTTCCAAGCTACCATGGCATTATGGCTCCAGCCGGTTTTCTGATGCTTGATGCTGGCGCCAAAACGGCGTATTGCGCCATTATCTTTGAGTTTTTGCAAAAGATTAAGTACGTCTTCTTCAGCACAGCCCACTTGCACGGCAATGTCTGCATAGGGTGTGGCAGAATCAGGAAGATTACTTTGGACAATGCGTAAAATATGTTTTTCTTGTTCTGTAAATGTATATGCCATATTTTTTTTCCGTAAAATTTGTTATAGGTTATGGAAAATTTCTATATCATATTATGATGTTATTTAGAAAAAATAGGCTTTTGCCTTAAGCAGCACCATGTATACAGCGCTAAGCCCATCCAAACGCAGATGAGAGTGACACCCGTAGCTTGGGAAATTTTTTCATTATACAAGAAAACGCCCACAAACAGTGTAATGGTTGGCGTAATATACTGCAAGAGTCCAAGGGTGCTTAATTGAATGCGCTTACTGGCATAAGCAAAAAGTATGAGCGGTAGAGCGGTAATTATGCCAGTGCCTGCAAGTAAAGCTTGAGTTTTTACGTCATAGCTCCAAAAAATACCTTGATATGAAATATGTTTCCAAAAAATCCAACCCAAGGAAAGGGGAAATAAGGCCACGGTTTCCACAAAAAAACCGGCTGTTGCACATGTATTGACAGTTTTTCGCAAATAACCATAAAAAGCAAAAGTAAAACTTAAAATAAGCCCGATGAAGGGAAATTGACCATAGGCCACAACACTAAAAGCAACGCCAAAAGCGGCAATGGCAATGGCCAGTATTTGCAAACGTGTCATTTTTTCGCCCAAGAATATTCGCCCTAAAAGCACGGAAAGAAAAGGATTAATAAAATATCCAAGGCTTGCTTCCACAACTCTATTGTTGTTTACAGACCAAATATATATGAGCCAATTAAGACCCAAAATTGATGCCGCAAAAGCAATGCGTCTTAATGTTTTTGTGTCTTTAAAAACTGCAACTACGTCATCCCAACTATGGGCAATGTACACAAGAGGAGCTGTTGCCACCATAGAAAAAATCATACGGTAGGCAAGAATTTCGTCAGCAGGAATATGCTGTAAAGCTTTCCAATATAAAACAAGCGCTCCCCAAACGCTAAAAGCTGTAAATCCTGCAAAAAATCCAAGGGTGCTTTGCGAAGCATTGGCTATTGGGCGCATAATCTTTATAAACCACTCTGTGTATAATAGGAAAAGCCAAGAGTGCATACTCCTGGCTTTTCAAAAAAATTTTAAAACTAGCCTCTTAATATAAAATTATTTGGCAAATGACCGGCTGAACAATTCTTTTATGGCAGTACGACCAGATTCTTCTAAAAAACGCGTGCCCGTCGCGCAGAATTGGGGGCGTTGGATACATGGGGCATCTTCTACTTTCCAAGCCTCTTTTTCCCAAGAAAACCATAATTTTTTGGACTGGTCGAATACTAATAGGGGTTTATTGCAAATTTTTGCAAACTCAGCCCCCCAACCTGTACCGCCTTTAACGGTTCCATCAGGCTGTATGCTACCAATGACAATGACTTCATTGCCGCTGCTAACCTGCCAACAAATGGATTGCAGCACTTTGCGGAAAAGTGGGGCGCGAGTGTACTCGCGGCTCATGAGCTTTGACACATATGTCAAACTCACATCCTTTAGAGCCAGCTCGTCAGAAGTAAGAACGCGGATACCGCGTGTGCGAGATATCTGGTGACCTTCAAAGCTGAAATTAACCTCTTCAATGCCCCACTCTTCCGCAAGGGAGCCAAAAAAAGATTCAGTTCCAGCAGCGCCACCACTATACAAGACACTTTCTCTAGGATTGAGCATCATAACTCCTTAGAAGCCTATGGCCCGCCCATAAACTGGGAGGGTGATTTTTGTTAAATTTTAGTATCTTGGTGCACGGGGTGCGCGTGGTTTTGCTTCGTTAACGCGCAAAGTACGACCACCAAAAGATGCATTATCCAAAGCTTCAACTGCTGCTGGAGCGTCGGAATCTTCCATTTCAACAAAGCCAAAACCGCGAGCGCGACCAGTGTCACGATCACTAATAAGTTTTACAGAAAGAACGGTACCAAATTCAGCGAAAAGTTCTTGAACTTGTTCTTCTGTTGCAGACCAAGGCAGATTGCCTACATAAATAGACTTAGACATGAGATAACCTCTCAAAAGTAGTAATTTGACTGGGCAGAGATGAGGCTAACAACTAGCTCATTCAATCCACGCAGCTCTCAGGTCACTGAAACACTCTTTTGTGCTGTTGTCAATGTAAAAAGTAAAAAAAGAATTTGATCAGTTTGAAGTGGGCAAAACAAAAAAACAATATAACTTCTTTAAAAATAAAGAGGTTATATTTATGCCCGTGTGGCGGCTAAAAACGTCGCTTGGGTAACCTGTTGTAAATAATAGATAAAAAAATTACAAAACAGGAAAAAATATATAAAAAATATTTGGGCGATTGGCAAGAAAAAATACAGTATAATTTGTATAAAATTCTTAGCGCATCACTTGGCAACGTAATGTTCGTACTTCATCTCTGAATAAAATTTTGGCCTTATCGCTGCCTACGGTTTCAATAACTGCCCCAAGACCAAAGCTTGAATGATCTACTATGTCATTTGTTTTTAAAGGCATATCGATAGCATAAGCTCTAGCTTCTGGAGCTGAAGGGCGCTCCATTTCTTCGCGCCACGCTTTTTCATTGGCCAAAGCCTTGGCCACAGATTTGCTTTTGGTGCGCGATGGCACTTTGGCAGCGGTATTACTTTCAAGTTTCATGGCATCTTTACGGTCAGAGCCGGCTTTCACTCTGCGTACACCACTGTCTTGCTTTTTTTCTGGACGAATGGGGTAGTATTTGTGTGTACTGCCACAAGCGCAACATTCTACCTTAACTATTTCGTTGTTAATCATAGCCACAATTATATGGCCTGTGCGATCTTGACAGCGGGTACATCGCGACTCAATGCGGTCTCCTGGGCCTAAAGGCTTTTTTAAACTCATGCCATGTCCTTGTAGGGTTAATCTTTATTATAGCTATTAGCGTCTAAAAATATTTTTAAAGTGTCTAAAAGTTTTTCCATTTCAATGGGTTTTGCTACGTGAGCATTCATTCCATGCTCCATGGCCATATCGATATCTTCTTTAAAAGCGTTGGCTGTCATGGCTACAATTGGTATGGACTTTGCGTCTTCACGGTTAAGGCAGCGTATGCTTTGGGCTGTTTCATAACCATTCATTTTGGGCATTTGAATATCCATAAGAATTATGTCGTAATAGCCAATCTCTGAATTTTCAAATATTTTTAATGCTTCAGTGCCGTCATCTGCTTCATCAATGAGTAATTCAAAAGGTGAAAGTAATTCAATGGCAATAATTCTGTTTATGTCCACATCGTCCACCAAGAGCACACGTTTTCCGGGGGGGATGGGTAAGTCGCTTGTGTCGCCCATGATTTCCACATGGTCAGCATTTTCTTCCATCCATAATTCAAAGAAAAATTCACTGCCTTTGCCTTCTTCGCTTTTCACATGAATATCGCTGCCTAAAAGTATGGCAATATTACGGCTGATGGAAAGCCCAAGGCCTGTGCCACCATAATTACGCGCAATGTGGCCACCGCCTTGTTCAAAGGGCATGAATAGATTGTCGAGCATATCCTTAGGGATGCCAATGCCTGTGTCTGTTACCGAGAAGAATATGCGAGCTTTACCGTCTAAGCTTTCAAGAAAATGTACTTTAAAGCCAATGCTGCCCAGTTCCGGCGTAAACTTCACGGCATTGCCAAGCAAATTGATGAGAACTTGGCGCAATCGCAAAGAATCTGAGGTGAAATAAGGTTGGTTAAAGCCTGCCACATCCACTGTGAATGTGATGTTTTTTCCGGTACAGCGCGGTTCGATAATGGTGGCAACATCATTAACAACTTTAAGTATGTCAAAGCTTTCAATGCTCAATTCAATTTTGCCGGCTTCAATTTTTGAAATATCAAGAATGTCATTAAGTATTCCCAAAAGATGAACGGCCGAAGATTCAATTTGCAATATGTTGGGGAGCAAATCGTCTTTTGCAGTGACGTTTTCGTCAAGTCTTCGCTTGGTGATATTGGTCATGCCTATGATGGCGTTCATGGGTGTGCGTATTTCATGGCTCATGCGTGCCAAAAATTCGCTCTTGGATGCGCTTGCCTTATTTGCATCATTCACTGCAGTTATGAGTTCTTTTTGGGCTTGTCGCAATTCGCTTTCCACAGAAACGCGCAAGCTCACATCACGAGCCACCCCAAGCAGCCCGCGGAATTGACCTGTTGAAGCATATAAAGGCGTGCGAACAACGTCCAAAATTTCTTCATGGCCGTCGGCAAAGAGTAGTCTTTCTTCAGTATGCAGTGGGCCGCCGTGGTTTATGGCATCGGCATCGTTGGCTTGCATGGATTCAAACACAGATTTGGGGAAAAGTTCAGAAGCTCGTTTGCCTTGTACATGCTCTGGCAATCTGCCAAAAAGAGCAGCAAAGCGTGGGTTTACGGACAAATATTCCCCTTGAGAATCTTGGAACCAAATAAGGTCAGGCGAGGAGGAAATAACTGTGTCTAGCAAAGCACGTTCACGTTCAATGCGGTCTTGTTCGGTAATGAGGCTTGTAACGTCTTCTGGTGTGAGTATATAGCCCAATTTATTACCAGCTCTGTCAAGCAAATATGTTACCTTGCCCTTGAAATACCGATGTGTTGGTGGGTGGAACACAATGCTTTGCTCTTCGCCTTTTTCAAAGGAACGTATGGGAGAATTAATTTCGCTAAAGAGGCTTATGTCTGTATATTTAGAGCCAACAACTTCTTCTAATTCTTTGCTGAGTATGCCCAAGGATGCTTCGTTCATGTAAATAATAACGCCCTCAAGGTCGGTAATGGTCACAGGCCCTTGGTTACTGTTTACAACGCTGTCGGCAAGTTCGTCAAAGGAGTCGGAAAGCACGCCCATTTCATCCTTAACAATGGCATTGAAACGGAATTGTCGCTCACCTCTTTTAAAGCGTGAAAGCCCTGTGATGAGGTGGGTAATTTTTTGCGTAATATTAGAGGCCATCCATACTGCCACAAATATGACTAAAAGAGTCATTACAAGGGTGGATACAGAAAGACTTAAGGCAGTATCCCAAAGATTTTTGGCAATGGCGGTAAATGTTTCTTTGGAAGCCTCGGTGAGTTCTGTGTCAGTTTTATCCACAAGGGTTTCAATTTCTTTTTCAGTTTCCAATGTGGCAGCGTGGAAATCATCCACATTGGCACCCATGGCTATAAAACCAAAACCGATTTTTCTTTGACCGTATTGCCCTGTATAGTAAGGAATAGCAGCAGCTGTATTTAATTTCCAAAGGCCTGTCCAAAGAATAAGAAAAGAACCGGAACCACCGTCTTTGGCAAGGTCAAACCAGCCCACACATTGGGGGGCAAAATTTAAATATCGACAGTCTAGCGCCAATAATCCTTGCTTGGTTATTTCTGGAGAAGGTTTCTTTTTACGAGATTGTTCCAAGAAAGGAGGAAAATCTACAATAAAATCACCGTATGTCTTGCCGCTTTCTTGCCAAGCGTCATACACTTCTTTAGAAAGCCAAGGCACTGCTTGTTCGCCCGTTTTTGGATCATAGCCCACAATGGAGTGGTGGCGAGGGTGTACAATGCTGCGTCCTAACTAGTCCCAAATAAAGGTGTAGTTGCCCGTATGCCCATCGGAAAGCTCTGTGTATCTTTCTTCTGTGGGCTTTACATGGTCCACAAGCCCCATGATATGGTCGTGGTTTAAAGCCAAAGTAACATAGCCGACTATTTTATCATCATGCACCACAGGTGTGGCCCAGCGCACAATGCCTTTAAACCTTTTGCCCACAGGATTTTCAGTGCCAGAATAGGCCATATCTTCAGGGGTGTAGGGAACACCTTTTTTTTGAGCATTTTCTGGTGTATACATGCCAATTATATTGGTGCCCACATAAGCGCCAATAACGTCTGACACATACACTTCACCCGCTTTAAGTTTTTGCAGTTCTGACCAATAATTTTCAGCCTTAATGAAGGTATTGTCGTTGTTAGAAATATCTTTAAGGGTGGGATCCATTAAATCTGAAGTCACAATTTTAATTTTTTCCATTCCATCGACATCCACAAATGTGAATTCGTGGTAAAGTGGCTTATTTACATAAATAAATTGATCAGGTGGGCGGTACCTAAACGATACATTATTTTCCTCTAAAGAAGATTTGTTTTCGGGAAGTTCCGGCCAAGGACTTTTCATAACCCATGACTTTCCGTCTTTGGAAAGCTCATATTCGCTTATTTGCATAACTCTGCTTTGAGCACTTTGCATATAGTTTTCGTATAAGGCTTTGTCTATGGGTAAAGTGGCTACATAGCGTATGTCATCATCGCGCTGATAGAGAAAGTCAGCTACGCGCAAGGCAACGTCGGTGGTTAAGCGTTCAATATCGTCTGTGGCATTTTCATCAAGGGCTTTAACGGCGTCGTTTATGGCAAGTTTGCCAAGGGAACTGAGCTCCGACATGGCTTTGGATGTAATTTCTGTAGTGCGAGTTTGCATGTCATTGCCAAGCTCTACAGCTTGTTGCCAAGCTACCATGGCTAGAAGAATAAGGGGAACCACTTTAATAATTATGAAAAGCAAAACAAGCTTGGCGCGCATGCCAAGACCCATACGGGTGAGCATGTTTTCTAGCTTAAAGGACAATTTTGCTAATGAACCCATGTGATTACCTGTAAACCTTAAAGTATTGAAATGATACAAACAGAGCAAATATTGCCAAGAGAAGTGAACCAGAGTGAAAGCACTAAGTGAAGCAAGATTTACTATTGTAAATAAATGTCTATTTTGTCAAGTTAGTTTTCGTGCAAATAGTCATTTGCCTAATCTTTTAAAATAATTATTGTTGCCATGTGCCCGGCATGGGGGCTTCAATATGCGCCTTTTCGCCAAGCCAAGGGTTAAAGTAGCCAAAAAGAAGCCAAGGGCAGCGTTTGCGCAGGCGTTTTTTAAAATTAGTAAACCCTACTGAAGGTCCCATGGGCAAGTCTTGCAATAGCTGCATATACATTTCCGGATCAATATTAAGGTTGCGTAATTGTATAAAGCTAACGCCTGTGCTTCCCACAAGTGTACTTAAAGCTTCAAGTTCTTCTTCCGTATCAGAAACTCCCGGAAAATACAGAAGATTTAAAGACACAAACACGCCGTTTTCTCTGGCTTTACATATGGATAAGCGCACATGTTCAAATGTGTAATCCTTAGGACGGTAATAAGCTGTATATACGTCTTCACGGGCGGAATTAAGACTTACGCGTAAAGATGTCAAGCCTGCTTTGGCAAGTTCTTCTACAGCATGAGGTAAAGACGCGTTAGAGTTAAGGTTTATGGTGCCTTTGCCCCCACTTTCGCGAAACATGCGCACAGCCTCTACCAAGGTTTTGGCTTCGGTAAGCGGTTCACCTTCGCAGCCTTGACCAAAGGAATATATGGGTTTTTCTTCTCCGCTTGCTTCGTGGTGGCGCATAATTTCCACAATTTCTTCCGCACTGGGGCGAAAGTCAAGGCGACATTGTGGGGTACTTTGTATGGGAGAATTTTCTTCTTGTTGCGAAATACAACCCACACAACGGGCATTGCAGGCACGAGAAGTTGGTAATGGGGCTTCGTGTCTGCCAAGGGCTAAATTTCTTGCGGCCGGACAGTCATACCGCAAAACACAATTTTGCATGATATGTTGCATAAGGCGATTATTTTCATAACGTTGCAGTATGTCACGCACATTACGCGTGAGAATTTTTTTGCTGGTAGCGCGAAATTCTTGCCTCGTGTCCGTGTCTACCTTGCGTGCGCAGATATAAAAACGCCCCTTGGCAAAACCCACAGAGCCATAAGCAAAAAGCGGCAATAATGGGGCATTGGCATCGCTGTCATAAGCAGGGTGTGCCGTAAGGGTATGGGCAGGTGCTGCAAAAGCCGCGACAGCCAAATCTTCTAAAACTTCCGTGCGCCCACTTTCCGGATCAAGCCCCACAGCGTGACGGCCGGGCAAAAAGAAAAGTTCACTTTCCGGCGGTAAGGGCATGAGCTCATCAGGGCGCGGCAAGCCCCATTGATTTCCACGGCGGCAAACCATGAGTAAATCGGGATGGTCGTAAATATTTCCGTTGCCATCTGCCATCACAAGATGGGGTTGTATAGGATTTGTTGCCATAAGTTCCTTGCATAAAAGGCTCGTGTAGTATATAATGCCGCAATCAAACGCAAGTTTAGCACGAGGTGATATTTGTATGCTTGATATAATATCTATAATAACTATACCAAATATGTCTATAATGATTTTTATTTTTTTATGTTTTTTGGGACTTTTTGTCATGTTTCTTTGCGTCTTGCGTGAGCAGAGCAAGTTGCTAAAAACCGTGCGTCACGAGCTAGCCGAAAATAAGGCAGCTTTGCAAGCCATAGAACAATGCCTTTTAAGACCCGCCGTCGAAAGTGATTTGGCACCAAGTGCTACTTTGCCTATGGATTTCCTGTCAGAACGCTCCGACAATGCTGAAGCTGATAATGTTGAAATTGACAATATTGAAGCTGACAATGCCGAAGCTGCTGATACTGAAATTGCTAAAAATACGCAAGGTGAAAATAACGATTTGGGCACCAATTATGTGCAGGCCTTTTTTGTGCGGAACGAAATTCCAGAATATGATAATGCACAAGCCCCAAAAAATACGCAAGAAGACGATGATGATGAACCAATTTTGGGGCCTGGTTCTTCTTTATCTTTTGTTCCTTACACAGAAAAGCAAAAAGAAAGCATGGCTTCTGACGTACCCTTACACGTCACTTCTCAAGAAAATTCTGCAGAAAATTCCGAAGAACCCTATTTGCTGGGGCGCCCCATACAACCACAAAGCTTGCAAATGGGGCAAGATGCGGACATGAGCTCGTCTTCTCCGGGCTTAGATTTGTATATGCCACCCCCAAAAAGATAACAAAGGCTTACAAAGTTAATAAAGGCAAGATTTTTAAAGACAAAATGTAAATCTTACTTTTTGAAAAATTTGTTAGTAAAATAAGCCTTTAGCAGCGTTTAAGTAAGCTTTACGCAAAAGTTCAGACTGTATGGAATCTGCTAAAAGCAAATACGGCGCGCGTAGCCATATTTCGCGAATTTCTTGAGCTTTGGCTCTTCTTTCTTGTATGCGCTCTGCCATATTCGCACTCTGTATATGCTGTATAAAATCTGCAAAAGCCTGCGCTCTGTGTATGGCTCTGTGTTTAGTATTCACCGCCTCAAAGCCTTTTTGAGCAATATGTGTGCGTGTTTCTTCATTTTCTAATAAAAATTTAAGCTTGGTGTGCGCATCTTCTACATTGTTTGGCTCATAGGTCACAAGTTCTTTACCGTCTGCAAAAAGCGAAATAAGGTCATGGCCTACGCGCGGCGTGAGTAAACAACCCCCACAAGCCAAAGCTTCAAAAACTCTGAAATTTAAGTCGCCATGTTCGCAATGGTTCAGCAAAACGCGCCCTTTTGGAAAAAGCTCTTGATAGGCACCTTTTTGTACATGTAGCTTGGGCATGCGTTCTTGGAGATTTTTAAAAAACTCCATGCGCTTGGGTGTTGTTTCTGCATTGATATTCCCCACAAAAAGTCCATCCCATTCAGGTTTTATGAGTGGGTTTGGCTGGTCGCCTTGGCGTGCAAATGGGGGGGACCAAAGGATGTGCTGTTGAGAAAGGCGTTGGTTTTGAAATAAAGGTATGTGATCTTTGAGGCTTACTAAGCATGCGTCAAAGGCTTGGGCATAGAGATTATACCAACTGTGAATATGCGTATCCACAGCATAAAAAACCGTAAGACAAGGAAAGTTCTCCATGCCAAGTACAAAGGGGGGACGGCTTTTGTCTGCAACAACAACTACATCCGGCGTAAAGCCGGCAAGGTTAACAATATCTTCCCAGCCAAAAACAGCCATATGCTCAAAATTGTGAAAAACCACTTCAAGGCCGCATGTGGCAAGGGATGATTGAAAAAAAGGGCTACCAATCCAAAAAATTCGTTGCATAATTTGTGCACAACCTATTAAAAAAAATATCTGGAGCTTTTTGTATTCTGCTATTGCGCCCTAGCCCCAAAAAATATATGTATAACGGGCGATATGCAACAAGGGCTTTGCCATGATTATTTAGTCTGTCATGTAAACCTTACCCTTATTTTGTATATATTATTATGATTTCTAGCGTTGAAATATTATATTCCATATGAATACAGGTCAAGAAAATACTTCAAATATTGAGGAAATGGCCTCAAATAAAACTTTGCCCAAGCGCAAAGTGAATATTGGTTTGCGCCTACTTCGTTTTTTTTCTTATGGCTTGTTATTATTGACTTTTTTGTGTGTAGCTTGCCTGTTTGCCTTTCAATGGTATTTGGCCGAAAATGGCCCCACCGTTTCAAAAAAAATTGAAGAACATTTAAGAGCCCATACTGGGGTAAATCTACGTTTTTCTACCGTAAATCTAGACTTTTTTCCCTTACCTGCCTTGCGATTAAGTCAAGTTGTCGTGCAAAAAGACTACTTAAATATTCGCATAGCTCATGCGCGTTTAACCCCTTCTGTATCTCGCCTTCTTATGGGAGACTTGAATTTTGGTTTGGTGCATCTGATGCAGCCTGAAATCTCTGTGCGCTTGAGCCCAAACAGAACTTCTGCGACTGAAAACAATACAACTAGCCCATTTAATAATGAACTTTTACAAGATATACAAAAGTTTTTAGAATACCCCATTATACCATGGCCGGAAGTGTTTTTGGGCGTGGACTTGCGTTTGGAGCAAGGCTCTTTTGCGCTACAAAGGGGCGAAGAAAATCTTGGCGTGCAGAAATTTTCAGCTCAAGTGGATATAGACCTTAGCGGCTCCATGGACAGCAAACTTGATTTTACGCATATAGAGCTTAAGCACGGGCAGGATATTATGCTGACCATGCCGGAGCTTTCTTTGAAATTGCAGGGGCTTGGGGATAAATCAAAAAAACTTTTGAGCAATTTTTCTTCTAAGCCAAAAAAACAAGCAGAAAATCTCTCCTTGGTGGTACACAGTGTTGTGCATGTTCCTGAAATATTAGATAATATGAAGCTTGATGTAGCTTTAAATGTGAACCCATATATTTTGGAGTCATCAGAGTCTTTTTCTCAAGCTGTAGGCGATATTGACCCTAAATATCTTGCAAAAATTTGGCAGCCCATATTTGGCACCTGGTCAATTCAAGGAGATATTCTTTGGAAAAAAGCTGCCATCCCTGTTGCGCTAAAAAGCTTTATGCAACTGGGGCCTAAAAATGGCTCGGACGGGCGTATGCAAGATTTGCATGGTGAATTTAGCGATATGCAGGTGCATTTACACAATGACAAGGCTGTGGTGAATGCAACTCTTGAAGATGTTTTAAAAAATCCTACCTTACAAGGCAAAGCTCAATTGGAAAAATTCAGCCTTACGCAATGGTTTGGTTTTGCCCGAAATTTTCCACCGGGCTTGCAAGCAACGCTTGATATCATTACCGGGCAATTGGATTTTTCTTTAGATTCTAAAGGGCTTAGGGTTCCAACTATTAAGGCCGAAGCTGCTCAAAGCACCTTTACGGGGCATGGCGGCGTGCAATCATGGAAAGATATTGTTATTGCCTTGCATCTTACATCACCCAAAGTATGGCTAAAACTTGCCTATCCCGAAGCAGAAGGCATAAAAAGCAAAGCGCCTTCATATCACCATGAAGCCTTAACGCCTGTGCCAGGCACGCCCGAAGCGCGAGCCATGGTGGGCCCTACAGTAGGCTATGATATTAATATTGCAGCTGATACTGTTGTGGCTTGGGATTTGACCCTGCAAGATCTTGATATGCGCATTATCCCCATAGAAGAAGATAAGCGCTATAAACCTCAAGATTATCAAGACGGCGTATTGTTGACTTTCAATTTAAATAAAGTCTACGGAGGCAAGGGGCGTGGAGACGTTATTTTATACCGTACCAAAAAAGATGAATCCGGTTATGCCATCATAGCTTCCATGGACAATATGCGAGCCGAAAAACCCTTGGCACGTCTTTTGGGTTCTGAAATGGTGGGGGGAAGGCTTTTTGCCAAAACTTCATTTAAAGCTACAGGGCGTGGGCTTGGGGAATTTTTAATTACCAAGGTGGGCACGGCCTCTGTGCGCATTGTGGATGGGTATTTTGCCGGAAAAACCAAAGGGAAATGGCATTTTGACGCTGTCAATGTGAAGGGCAATTTTGCGGCTAAAAATAAAGTGAAAGTAACAGGCGACACACTACCGCCCACTTTACGATACATGGGTTCTTGGAATGGCGATATAACAAGCAAATATATTGACATTAAGGGCACTTGGAATGGCCCCTTAGAATTTGCCGGCCAGCAATACGGCAATGTTATTATTGATAATATGGACAGCAAAGCGCACGTTGTTG
>CAYJHG010000015.1:0-13242 GCA_964369535.1 uncultured Desulfovibrionaceae bacterium | reverse complement strand
CTTCGCAAGTGTCAGGGTCTGCCACCATAACTTCAATACCAGGCATGGCACAGCCCACAGTGGCACAGCGCAGGTCAAGGGGGTCGTTGACATCTGACTGAGTCATAACGGGCGAAGCTTCGGTAAGGCCGTAGCAAATGGTAATTTCTTTCATAAACATGTCTTCGGTGACGCGGCGCATGAGTGGTTCTGGGCAAACGGAACCTGCCATAACGCCTGTACGCAGCGATGACATGTCAAAGCGGCTGAAAAGTTTATGTTCAAGGGCGGCTAAAAACATGGTGGGTACGCCATACACGGCCGTACATTTTTCGCTGTCTATGGCGTCAAGCATATGTATGGGGTTAAAGCTTTCCAAAAGCACCATGGCTGTTCCATGGTTTACACAAGCAGCAACACCAAGTACGCAGCCAAAACAGTGAAAAAGCGGTACTGGTAAACACAGGCGGTCTTTTTCGCTAAAACCTTGGTGTTTGCCAATCCAATAACCGTTTAAGCCAACACCCACATGGGTGAGCATAACTCCCTTAGGAAAACCTGTAGTGCCAGAAGTGTATTGCATATTGATGACATCCCAAGGGTCAAGTTCTGCTTGGCGCGCTTCATAATCTTTTTGCGTGGTCATAACAGCCATGGCGCGTACTTCTGGCACAGAATACATGCCGCGGTGCTTTTCGTGCCCAAGAAAAATAATACGCCTCAAATGGGGCAGGGTGGGAGACTTGAAGGCTTCACGGGTTTGGGTGCGCAATTCCGGAGCTATGTTATAGAGAGTTTGGATAAAGTCGTGATCGCGTACTCCATCAATAATAATCAGGTTTTCACATTCAGAATGCTGTAGCAGATAGCGCAATTCATGCTCGCGGTAATTGGTGTTCACAGTCAGTAACACAGCACCAATTTTAGCAGTGGCAAAGAAAAAGTCTACCCAATTGGGCACATTGGTTGCCCAAATGGCTACTTTATCATTCTTTTTAACTCCAAGAGCCATGAGCCCCTTGGCTAATTCATCAACAGTGTGCGCAAATTCACGCCATGTTTGTCTATAATCTCTATCAACATAAATAATGGCGTCATTGTCTGGGTAGCGTTCCACCGTTTGGTCAAGAATTTGGCCAAGGGTAAATTCACGCAATTCAAATTGTTTGTGCCTTTCAGCTACTTTATCTATCATAATATTCCAGCCTATGCAGCTTATGGGTGGTAAGTAACAGCCAAAAATTCTACAGGTTCATCGCCATAGGCGCGCACAAGGTGCGGCACAATGGAATTATAATAAATGGTGTCGCCTGCTTGTAAGATGTGGTTTTCTTTGCCATAAATAACCAAAAGCTGCCCTTTGATAACACACATAAACTCTTCACCTTGGTGGGAAGAAAGCTTTTGTGAATCTTTGGGGTTGGGCATAATGGTAATGAGGTAAGGCTCCATATTACGGTCGTTTTTACCCTTGCCAAGAGAACGATATACATAGTTAGCGTTGGTATTGGTGTTTTTTTGGGCATCAAGGTCGGCCTTGGCTTCATCGCTACGCGAGATAATGGGGTCGCTTATAACTTCATCGTCAATGAAGGTGCCAAGGCGCACATTGTAACAGCAAGCGATTTTTTGTAATGGTCCAATGCTTGGATATACATTATTTTCTTCCAAGCTTTGGATAAACTCCACTGTGAGTCCTGTTTGCTCAGCAACGGATTCAAGGCTCAAATCACGGTCTTCGCGATAAAATTTAAGTCTTTTTCCCAATTTGTGTTCAGTGGCCATAAAACCTCCATAAGCAATGATTAGCAATGCAAAATATAATTATGTAATATATTTATATCTAAATTTTTTTGTTTTGCAATAAATTCTAAGCAACGCAAAGCTAACTTTTAAAAACATTGCGCTACAAGATGTGTTGCATTTTCAATAACAAAGCCAAAAAAATGAAATAACGGTAAGAATGTATTCTTCTATCAAGAGTGCTCTTAATTGGCAAGAACAATAACAGGCTGAACCAAGAGTGTTGTTTAAAAATAATTGTGCAGAGTGTTGGCTTTTGTTAACGTGTTTTTATGAATGTTGGAAATAAAGAACAAAATCCTTATGCTCAAAAGAGTGTGCATAGGAAAAAAGTGGTGGTCACAGGTCAAGTGCAAGGCGTTGGCTTTCGCCCCTTTGTGTATCGTATTGCCAAAGAAAGAGAACTCACAGGCCATGTGTCTAATACTTCCTTAGGTGTAGAAATAGAAATTCAAGGTACAGAGTGGGCCACGCAATCTTTTTTGTATGCTTTAAAGCATGAATTACCGCCACTGGCTTTTTTGCAAGCATGTACGGTGGAAGATATTATAGCTTACGAAAATGAAAAAGATTTTACTATTAATGTGAGCAGTGGTGGCGGTGGGCATAATGTGCTTATCAGCGCAGATGTGGGGCTTTGTGCTGATTGCTTAGAAGACATACATACCAAGGGTGGCAGGCGGCATAATTATGCTTTTACAAATTGCACCAATTGCGGGCCGCGCTATACCATAACTAAAAGTATTCCTTATGACAGGGGCACCACGTCCATGGCGTGCTTTGCTTTATGTGCCGCATGTGCTGTTGAATATGCTGATCCTTCGGATAGGCGCTTCCATGCGCAACCCAATGCTTGCCCTTTGTGCGGGCCTAAAATTTGGTGTGTAGATACATTGCATAATACTTTTGATCATACAGATTATGCCCATGCCAAAGAACAAATGCAGCAGGAACAAGCCATAAAATATGTGGCGCAAAGTCTTTGTGACGGGCGTATCGTAGCCGTAAAGGGGCTTGGGGGTTTTCATCTTTGCTGTGATGCCACCAATGGCCAAGCCATAGAGTTTTTGCGCCAGAAAAAAAACAGACCGCACAAGCCCTTGGCCATTATGGTACCGCATGTGCAAGCTGCTAAAAAAATAGTGCATATGAGCGATGCAGAAGAGGCTTTACTTACAAGCTCAGAAAAACCTATTGTACTTTTGCACCGTAAAGACGGCGATGCTTTACCGACAAATATTGCGCCTCATGCAGATAGCATTGGCATAATGCTGCCATATACGCCCTTACATGCTGTGTTATTTGCTTTTTATGAAAAGCTTTTGCCAGAGGGTTTTTTGCCTGCCTTGGTTATGACCTCCGGCAATGCGGGGGGAGAGCCTATTTGTCTTGGCAATAGAGAAGCTTTGCAAAGGCTTGGTGGCATGTCAGAGGTGTTTTTATTGCACGATAGGGACATATTGGTGCGTGTGGACGATTCGGTGATTATGTTTTTACAAGACGCACATGTTCCGCAAGCTTTACCTCAAGAATTCATGTTTTTGCGTCGTGCGCGTGGTTATGTGCCGCGGCCTGTTCATTTCCCTGTAGGTGCGCATAAAGGCAATAAAAAAACGCATTCTGTTTTAGGTATGGGAGCAGAATTAAAATCAAGCCTTTGCCTTACCAGAGACGCCACAGCCTTTGTGAGCCAGCACATTGGCGATTTAGAAAATGCCGAAACCTTAGAATTTTATCAAGAAGTAGCCAAACATTTAGAAATGCTCTTGCAAGTGGAACCAACACTGCTGGTGCACGATAAACATCCAAATTTTTTGTCCAGTCAAAAAGCTCAAGAATGGTCTGAAATGCGTGGCATACAAAGCCTGTCTTTGCAGCACCATGTGGCGCACAGCTATGCAGTTTTAGCTGAGAATGATTATAATAGTCATTTAGGCGAAAATGATAATCGAGTGCTTGGCTTGAGTTTAGACGGCATGGGATTAGGTGATGACGGCAACCTTTGGGGTGGGGAGCTTTTAGGCATAGATCTAAAGACTCTTAGCTATGCGAGGCTTGGTCATTTGAGCAATTTTTCTCTGCCTGGTGGAGATGTGGCTGTGCGTGAGCCTTGGCGTTTAGCTTTATCATTAGCTTATGGGCAGGAAGATATAAGTATTTTTGAGAATGTGCCGGAAGCTGCACAATATGCCGTGCGTGAAATGCTTAAAAAACAGATAAATTGCCCAAAAACAACCAGCTGCGGGCGACTTTTTGACGCTGTTTCTGCCGGGCTTTCGCTGTGCCATAGAGTAAGTTACGAAGGCCAAGCTGCTATTATGTTAGAGCATGCACAAAAAAAATATGTGTGCAGTGCCCATGACTTTGCAAGGCTTGGCATGGATTGCTCTTTTCTTGTGCAACAAAAACAAAATCACTTTGAAGTTTCAAGCGAAGCACTATTTGCAAGCGCCATGCGTGATGCTAAAAAAAATGGGGTGGGTATGGCGGCAAGAAATTTTCATGTGCGCTTAGCTCAAGCTTTTACGCACATGGCTACACTTGTAGCAAAGGAATATGGCACAAGCCTTATAGCGCTTTCTGGTGGCGTTATGCAAAATAACACCTTAAAGGCATTACTTACCTATATGTTTAAAGAAAAAGGCCTTACCGTCCTTAGCCCCAAAACTCTCCCCAGTAACGACGGCGGCATATCACTTGGCCAGGCGTACTATGGTTATTTATATTTACGCGAGCAAGGAACGCCGTCACCTTAGCCTGCCGCAGGCGGCGCGGTAGCGCCAGTGAGCGAGCAGGGCGCATAAGCGAAACTTGCTTTCGCTTATATCCTATGCGCTGCCGTGAGCGGATAAAACGCAGGCGTACTATGGTTATCTATACTTACGCGAGCAAGGTATGCCATAAGCCTAGCCTATGGCATACGGAAAAGTTTTATTCTTTCACGGCTGAGTCGGCAAGAAATTTATAGAATATTTGCTTGAGCAATTCTATGTCAATGGGTTTTGCAACGTGGTCATTCATGCCGGCAGCCATACTTTGCTTGCGGTCTTCTTCCATGGCATTGGCTGTCATGGCAACAATGGGCACAGTGGTGGCGTCAAGTTTAGCGCTTGCGCGTATGGCTTTTGTGGCTTCAATGCCATCCATGACTGGCATGCGCATATCCATAAGAATGAGCGCGTAGTCTTTTTTCAAAAATTTGTCCAAAGCTTCTTTACCATCGTTGGCAACATCGGCTTTGATGCCAAATTCTTGCAATATGGCAAGGGCAATTTCTTGGTTCACAAGATTATCTTCAACAAGCAAGAAAGTAAGACCGTCATAACGCATGTTTTGCCAAGGAGCTTCTGCTTGTTCTTGAATTTCTAAGTCTTTATTGTAGACGCTAAGTTTCACATGGAAAGAGAATGTACTGCCTTGGCCTTCAACGCTATATACAGAAATTTCACCCTGCATAAGTTCCACAAGTGCTTTACAAATGGAAAGCCCAAGGCCAGTGCCGCCAAAACGACGGGAGGTAGAAGTGTCGGCCTGAGCAAAGGGTTTAAAAAGCCCTGCTTGTTGTTCTTTGCTTAAACCAATACCAGAATCTTGAACGCTGCAATGTAATATTAGGCTGTCATCACCGTGTGTTTCAGCAGAAGCACGCAGAACAATGCTTCCTTGTTTAGTAAATTTAGCGGCATTACCAAGCAAATTTAACAATACTTGTGATAAGCGCAAACTGTCGCCACTGACCATGGATGGTACAGACTTATCAACATCAAGTGTCAATACTGAATTACTTTCTTGAGCCCGTGGTAGAATAAGTTCGTGAATTTTTTCTATGGTTTCGTGCAAATTAAACGGTTTTTCTTCAATGGTCATAGCGCCGGCTTCAATGCGTGAGAAATCAAGAATATCGTTAATAATACCAAGCAAAAGCGAAGCAGAAGATTGGATTTTTTCTAAGTATCCGCGTTGTTTGTCTTCTGGATTTTCTTGCAGGGCAAGGCGAGTCATGCCAAGAACGCCGTTCATGGGGGTTCTGATTTCGTGGCTCATGCGTGCAAGAAATTCACGTTGAGCTTGGTTTGCTGTTTCAGCAGCAATAAGCGCATTGCGATCGGTAATGTCGGTGGCAACACGCAAATGCACTATGCGTCCATCATGCCAAGAAATAAGCCTGTCGGCCAAGAGCAAATCACGCTTAAGGTATTCATCGTGCTGTTCGCTATAAGAAAGGCTAAAGTTAGGGGTGCCATTTTTGTTAAAAAGTTCCGCTTGTGGACAGTTTTCGCAAGGTTCTTTTAAACCATAAAGTGTACTGTAACATACTTGATTTTCAGCGTTTTCTATGTTCCATAATTTGTATACATAGGCATTTGCGTACACAATACGCAAGGTGTGCGGGTCGCAGACAATTATGGCAGCTTCCATATTGTTCATAACACCTTGAAGCACAGCAATGGCCCGCTCTGTTTCTTGTCGAGCGCGGTTTAAGCCACCAGCCATTTCATTAATACTAGCAACCACGTCGCCAAATTCACCTTTAAGTGGGGGGATGCTATGGGATAAATCTTGCTCAATGGCATGGACGCCTGAAACCACAGTGTCAATGTCGTTGATAGTGCGTCTGGAAAGAATGAGTAGGAAGATAACGGTGCTTATAAAGCACAGCAACAAAATAAGCTCTGTTTCAAATGTTAAGACATCAAGTTGTTTTGAAACGTCGGTTTCTAGTTCATTGGCCCACGAATAACCAATAATAATATCATTACGTATAAGGGGTTGCATGGCATTCATAATATTGCCGCGCACCATTTCACCACGCGCCACTACGAGCTCATTGTTTTCCATTACTTCACGACCTGGATGATCTCGGCGTAAAGAAGTTCCCACAGTGTGTTTATAGTCAGCTGAAGGGGCGTACACTATTATGGCATCAAGTTCTTTAGAATAATATCCTGCACCTGTGCCTTCCGCAGAACCCACAATATTATCTGCATATTTGTGCAAAGCTGCATTGAGAACTCTTATTTTTTCTGCATGAGGGGCGTCTTCAGCATTGTGAGCTCTTAAAATTCCTGCAAATCCTTCAGGCCCAAGAAGGCTGTCTAAGACGCGAGCCATGGAGGTAAGTTTACTTTCTTTTTCTTGAATTAAAGTATTTTCCACCAAATCCATACCAAGTTTTGCCACAAGCAAGAAAGGTAAATTGATAAGAATAAGAAGAACTATAGTTATTTTAAATTGAAAAGAAAATATAAAATGCTTTTTCACAGTTACCGCCAAAGATGTAAAAAAAGTTCTGTTGCTTAAAATATTTTTTATGTAAATTTAAAACTCTGCGCAAATAATCCTACAGAATCTTCAAATAGAAATACGAAACAAATGATAAAAGAAGATTAAATCATGCTACAGTTTTTGTGCACGTTTGCCAATAGAATTTTTTTTTGCGCTTTGTGAAGGGAATTTTTTTCTAACTATGTATATCTAAAAGGTTTAACAACATTTTCGTGTAAAGACATGCTGTTGGTATCGTCTATCTTTTTTAATTCTACAAAGAAGCTTAGCGTAGAACCAATTCCCTTTTTGCTCTCTAGGGTAATTTCCCCTCCCATAAGCTGCACTAGCGTTTTTACAATGGAAATGCCAATGCCTGTATTAGAGTTTGGACCTTTAGAAGAATTATCTTCTTGTCCATATTCTTCAAAGAATTTCTCTAGATCTGTTTCGCCTAAGCCCAAATTTGAGTCTTTTATAACAAAACGCAGGTGTGAAGTTTCGTTATAGAGTTCGCGCGCACTCACTTCAATGGAAATATAGTCTTTTTGGGTATTACGTATGACATTATTCACAATATATAAAACTACTTGCCCCAAACGGAAAGAGTCACCAAGCATATATTTAGGTACAGACTCATCAATGGTGAGCTGCAATAAAATTTTATCACTACCAAAGAGGCGGTAAATATCATCTTCCAATGCGTATAAAAAACCGTGAAGGTCAAAAAGTTTTTCTTCAATATTCACAGTTTCGGCTTCAAGGTATGAATAATCCGAAATGGTATGGGTGGTGCTGAGCAGTTGATGTGCAGCTTTTTGAATTTTTTTCAAAAAATTCTCTTGTGCACGCGAGGGCTCATTTTTAAGAGCTATACGTACAGTTTCAAGCATATTGTGTATGGGGATACGCATTTCGTGGTTTGTTCGCGCTAAAAAAAAGCGATTTGTTTTGAGACTGTTTTCCAAAGCTGTGCGTTCGTTATAGGTGGTGATGTCCGTAGCCAGGCGCATGTGAAAAAACTTTCCCTTTTCCCAATGCACAATGCTATCGTGCACAAGAAAGTCTCTTTGTAGTTCTTTATAAAATATTTTATGTGATTGCACAGAATTGCTGACATCCATATTTGGGGTAAATAGTTCACCATGCGGGCAAGTTTGGCAAGGAATGTTTCTTCCATGTAATATTTCATAACAAGGTTTTTCATCGAAATTATCTAAATTCCATAGATTCATGGCACATGGATTAACATAAGCCAAAGTCATAGTGCTTGGGTCGCAAATTAAGATGGCGGCAGAGGAGTTTTGTAAAACATCATCCAAAAGAGCCTTTGTTGCTTGCAAGCGATTTTCGGTTGTGTTCAAATTCTGTGAAAGGCTGTTACAACTTTTGCCCAAAGTGCTAAACATGCCTTTAAGGTTGGGTATGCGCACTGTTGTGTCTGTGTGCATGCGTTTAACGTCTTGTGTAAAGCACAAAACGCCTTGGAAAAATTTGAAATATAAAAAAACTATGGCTATAATGCTTGTGGCAATACCTATTAAAACAATGATAGCAAGGTTTTTATATACCTTTGCCAGTTGTTCTTTATAGTTTTCACTAGACTCATTGGCCCAAACAAGGCCAATGGCCTTGCCTTTGCGTATGATAGGCACCACAACATCCATAACATGCCCAGGGGCAAGTGTTTCGGTAAAAGTAGCGGGTCTTAGTTCTTTAAGTGGCTGAAACTTTGGATGATTTGCCCTAGGGGTGAGTCCAACCATATGGCCAAATTCCTTTTCAGGACCATAGGTAATTATGGCGTTTAGCTGTGCCGAATAGTAACCCACAGCAACACCCGGAGAGGCAGAGACTATGTTTTCTGTTATGGGGGTTAAGGCAGCATTGAGAGCTTCAATTTGTTCTTGGCGGGTTCCGTATTGCACACCATATTGGTTAATAATACGGTCAAAGCCTTTTTCAGGCAGAAAGGAATCTAATATTTGGGCAGTTTCTTTGAGCCTTTGTTCCATGCCATAGTACACTACATCCTTCGCCAACTCTGTGCCAAAGTATGCAAAAAGCAATGTGGGCACAGCAACAAAGGTTATACATAGGGCAATAAGCCGGAGTCGTAGTGAACCAAAAAAAAAGTCTCGCATGTATCTCCCAAAAGAACGTAGCAAAAATTAAGAATAAATGACGAAATTTTATAATGGTATAATACAGAGCAACGAAAGCATAATCGACTTTTGCAAAAAAGTCTAGTGGCGTAGAGAACTTTACCATGGATTAAAATATTCTTGTAATGTAGCGCGAATGTTTAATTTACCAGTGTGAAAGTTCAGCACAATTATTTTTAAAAATACTGTCATCGCTAATATTTGAAAAATTGCTATAGCAAAAAACTTACTGCGCAGAGTTGTGTGTTATGCTTTATTTGAAATGCTTTTTTGGCGACAGAAAGCTAAGAAAAGTGTGTTTTTGTAATAGTGTAAACGAAGATTGCTTTTTCATCAATTTAAGGATATAGCTAAAAAAAGTAAGATTTTCTCTTTCACGAATTAACAGGTTCAAAGCTTAGTGCTTAGGTCTTATGTGCTTGGCATACTCTCGGTATTACATATAAAGCGACTCTAAGGAGGCGATGTTGCTTTTCAAACAACCTAAAAGCAAACAGTTTTATATAGCAATAACAGCGTTTATATGTGTGTCATTTGCTTTCAGCGGTGCAATGTATGTGCTTTCTCAAAAAAATAGAGAAAGTTACAAATCTCAAGCTCGGCACAGCTTAGAGAGCATTGCGTCCAATGCTTCGCATTTTGTTTCCACATATATCACAGAATCACAAGACCATGTGCGCATGATTGCGTCTTTTCTGAGCGAAAACCCAACACTTGATGTGGGCACTGCCTTTGAAGCTTTAGAGAGTAATATATTATCAAAACGCTTTAAAGTGTACGGCTTTGTCAGTCCCGAAGGTCGAGTGCATGCAATGCTTGATGGAAAGAAACATGCGTATTTTGACGACACGAATATACGCAATTTTTTGGACATGAGTAAAAGTGTTCACAGCAATGTCTATGAAGGCGAAAGTCAAAAATCTTATTTCATGGTCACAGCACCCATTATCCACGGTGGCCGGCTTTTGGGTATCTTTTTTGGTGGAAATCCCCACGATGTCTTAGGCAGTGTTATGGCTTCTCCAAGTATGAAATCCAATAATATGTTCTATTTTCTTTTAAATCGTGACTCAATGATTATAAGTTCCACAGGCAACCTTGCGCCCATGGGAAGGGATTTTCTTGAGCTTTTAAAAGTGCATCCCAATGAAAATGCTTTTGCCTTGCGTGAAGTTTTTGCCGGTTTGCACCAAGAAGTTCCCAGTTTTTTCTCTTGTGTGCTTGGGGCTGTGGAATTAAATGTGGGCTTTGCACCTTTGCAAGTGGAAGGGTGGGGGCTTGGCGTGGCCATACCCAAAGAGGTGATGGAGCAAGAAATATATAGCACAAGATTATTTTTGATTTTATGCATACTTGGGTGGTTGGTTTCGTGCGGTCTTATGGTTTTGTATATGTTTTATTTACAACGTAAAAAAGTTGCAAACTGTGCCAGCGATTTTAACATGCTTGCCTCTTTTGCCAATCATCTGCCAAGCGGTGTCTTGCGTTGTAGTTTGGATGAAAAATGGACCATTGTGGACTGCAACGAAGTGCTTTTGCGTATTATAGGTATAAGCCGTGAAGAATTAAAAGAAGTATATCATAATAGTTGGTATGAACTTGTCCACCCTGAAGATAGAGCATTAGTAGAGAATGAGCTTGCAGGTAATGATGATGTAAATATATCTTTAGAATATCGCTTATTATTAAAAGACCAGCGCATTGTTTGGATTTTTGATACCACAAAGATTATACACGATACATCCGGCTCTTGGTATTGGTGTGTGTGTTTAGATTATACATCAGTAAAAATTGAACAAGCGCGTGAAAAAAGTTTAATAGATCGCTATAAATTGCTTTTTGAGATGAGCAAAAGCGCTTTGTATGAATATGATCCAAAAGAGCAGCAACTTTGGGTAACGTCTCAGTTTTTCAAAAAATTTGGCTATGCCATGCCTGAAACGCCAGCCAATTATTATCCCGTATCTTTAGATATTATTCATAAAGATGACATGGATTTATTTAAGTCCATGCAGATAAAAAATGCTCTTGGCAAGGGCGGTGCAGCAGGACTTTTGCGCATAAAATCTCACGAAGGCCACTGGCTATGGTGCCATTTACAGCAAAATTCTTGGATAGATATAGAAACAGGCGCTACCAAAGCCATAGGTAAAATTGATAATGTGGACGAAGAAACACGCGTTCTAAATAAATTGCGTGACGATGTACAGCGCGATCCTTTTACCGGTCTTTACAATAAAACAGCCACAGCTGAACTTGTGCAACGTGAAGTCCTTATTTCCGGTGACGAACGCGGCGCCCTTTGCATTATAGATGCTGATAACTTTAAGCAAATCAATGACTCCTTAGGGCATGCCATGGGCGACACAGTCATAAAAAATCTTGCCACGGGATTAGTGCGGATTTTCCGCAGTGATGATATTGTGGGGCGCGTAGGCGGCGATGAATTTATTGTTTATATAAAAAATATATCAAAATTACGTCCTCTTTTGCTTAAAATGGACACTGTGCAAGACTTTTTCCGTCAGACTTTTGAAGATGGTGACACCAAAGTTTCCATATCTTGCAGCGTGGGTATTGCCTTGTTTCCAAAAGACGGCAACTCTTATGAAGAACTCTATCGACATGCAGATAAGGCTTTGTATCGATCAAAAATGAAGAAAGGAACCTACAGTTTTTATGATAAAGACCTAGATTAGCCTTTTGTCTGTGTAAATTGAATCAATTTTTTTATTTCTACATTTTCGCATAATTTGCTCTAGATTGATTAATCAATCTGGAGCAAAATTTTTGTCATTGTTCCATTGACAAAAACAAAAAATTGTTCGTATAGTCTGTCACATTTCATGTGACGGCACGTGATAATGCATCTTATGCAGCTTTGTATAAGTATTCAAAATTATAAATTTTAGGTCGGTATTGCAAAAAAGTTTTATTATTTTTTGCGATACAAAAACGAAAGGAGTGTGTATGGACGGGACAGTGTCTGTGAGCTCAGTTACAAGAAGCTCCGTGCCCGGACGTATGGACTTTGTCCAAGCCGTTTCGGGTGTTCTTCTCGCATTGTTTACCTTGATGCACCTTGTGTTTGTGAGCACGGTTCTCATTAGCCCAAGTCTTATGAATGGCCTTGGATGGGTTCTTGAAGAGTTGTATTTGGCCCAAATCGGTGGTCCTATAATCCTTCTACTTATGGTGTTGCACTTTGTTGTTGCGGCGCGCAAAATGCCCTTCCAAGTGGGCTCTTTGCCTGTATTCATACGCCACGCAAAAGACATGAAGCACTGTGATACAAGCTTATGGCTAGCACAAGTGGCCACAGCCATTGTGGTGCTTGTGATGGTGAGCATCCATATTTATGTTATATTGGACTCTCTGCCCATTACAGCTGCCACATCTGCCATGCGTGAACAAAATGGCTGGACGCCATTTTATTTTGTTTTGCTCATTTGCGTTGGCATTCATCTTGGTATTGGTCTTTTCCGTGTGGGCGTTAAATATGGCTACATTACAGAGGCTACACGACCCCTTTGGACCAAGCGTACCTGGTGTCTTATCGGTGCCTATATTGCTCTTGGCTGTTTGACCATGATCCGCTTCCACTACATCAGTGTAGTATAACAAGGAGAACACATGCGTACTTTTTACACAGATCTTTTGTGCATGGGGGCAGGCCTTGCTGGAGAGCGGGTAGCTGTTGAGGCAGCTCAAGCTGGCTTTGATGTTATTTGTTTATCGGTGGTGCCACCCAAGCGTTCGCACTCATCAGCTGCCATGGGCGGCATGCAAGCAGCCCTTTCCAACTCTGCCATGAGTCAAGGTGACTCCACAGATGTGCACTTTACCGACACTGTAAAAGGCTCCGACTGGGGCTGTGACCAAGACGTAGCCCGTCTTTTTGCCAATACCGCCCCCATAGCCATGCGCGAAATGGCTTGGATGGGTGTACCTTGGAGCCGCGTTGTTCCCGGTGTGCACACCTATTACAAAGGCGGCAAACCCTTTGAAGCTGAAGAGCTTGAAGAAAAGC
>CAYJHG010000014.1:8363-13672 GCA_964369535.1 uncultured Desulfovibrionaceae bacterium | reverse complement strand
TCTTTGGGATAAATACAAGAAGAGCCCAAAAAAAGCAGTTTTTTTACGCCGTGCACCCAAGCATTATGGATGAGGGCATTTTGCATTTGTAGGTTTTGGTAAATAAATTCTGCCGGCTGAGTGTTGTTTGCATGTATGCCCCCCACTTTTGCCGCGCAAACAAATACATATGCTGGGCGTTCGGTGGCATAAAAGTCTGCCACTGCCTTTGCATCGCAAAGGTCAAGCTCGGATCGAGAGCGCAGGAGCAGGTTTTCGTATCCGGCATGTTTCAACGAGCGGCAAATGGCCGAACCAACAAGGCCTTTGTGTCCGGCCACAAATATAGGAGCGTCTTTTTGCATAGGATGTATTATTCTTCCGTTTCAGAGCGTCCGTACACATCGTCAAAACGCTTTATATCGTCTTCTCCCAAATATGCACCCGATTGTATTTCAATAATAGACAAAGGGATAATGCCGGGGTTTCTTAAACGATGTTTGGATGTTGTTGGAATATAAGTTGATTGATTTTCAGTCAGAAAGAATGTTTCTTCGTCAAGTGTAATTTCTGCAGTACCGCTTACCACCACCCAATGCTCTGCACGGTGATGGTGCATTTGCAAAGAAAGGCTGGCGCCGGGATTGACCACAATGCGCTTTACCTGAAAACGCTCATACGCGGCAATGCTTTCATAGTAGCCCCAAGGTCGAAAAACTTTTTGATGTAACAATGATTCCTTGCGCCCCTGAGCTGCTAAAACACTTACAAGCGTTTTCACATCTTGAGTATTGCGTCTGGAAGCCACAAGCACTGCATCGGCTGTTTCTACCACCACCATATCTTCAATGCCAAGAGTGGCCACAAGGCGAGAACCAGAATGTATGTAGGAATTTTTTGTTTTGTGGGCAAGCACATCGCCATAGCTGACATTGCCTTGGGGGTCAGCGGTGCGAGAGCCTAGCTCATAAAAAGACTCCCAAGTGCCAAGGTCGCTCCAATGCACATTTAAAGGCAAAACTGCCGCGGCTGCAGTATGTTCCATGACTGCGTAATCTATGGATTGTTCTGGGCAAGAAGAAAGTGTTGTGGCGTCTGGACGAATAAAATCCACATCTTGTTTGCGCAAGGCCCAAGCGTGGCGACAAATGTCTATCATGTCCGGCATAAATTTTTCAAGCTCGCTCAAATATGCGTCGGCACGAAACATAAACATGCCGCTATTCCACAAATAGCCGCCTTCTTCTAACATAAATTCGGCGTCTTCCATGCTGGGCTTTTCAATAAATTTATCTACACGCCGTACTTCACTTTGGCTTTTTCCCCCTTCGTCCTCTGTAGGGTCTAAAAGCTCGCCATATTGGATGTAACCATAGCCAGGATGGGCAGATTCAGGAGAAATACCAAAGGTCACAAGGTAGCTCAATTCAGCAGCTTCTCGAGCTCCTGCCACGGCGTCTAAGAGTGCATTGTCGGGGGTAATTGCATGGTCAGAGGGCAAAACCAAAAGAATGGCGTCGGCATCGGTTTCAAGGGCAGCCAAAGCCACAAGGGCTATGGCCGGTGCCGTGTTGCGCGGTTTTGGCTCAAGAATAATTTTGGGGGCTCTATTGCCTGGGATTTGTAGTTCTTGCACCATGGCTGCTGTAAAAAAACGGTGTTCTTCATTGCAGATGATAATGGGGGCGCCAACGCTTCTTTCGTATTGGCGTTGAATATATTGAACTCTTTGTAGTGTTTGTGTAAAGAGTGAAGGCGTGTTGGTGGCATATTCCATAAATTGCTTGGGATAGAGAGAACGCGAAATGGGCCAAAGGCGTGAGCCGCTACCACCACAAAGTATGACCGGATGCAACATAATAATACCCCTTAAAATTTATTACATTTTTATAGAACTCAAGCTTGGTTCTTCAATGACAATATCTTTTATATTGCCATGACATATGGCAAAGGTCAAGTTCAAGGCGTTAAATTATTTTGAATATTTTAGGCGCATTGCTACTTTCATAAAATGGTGCTATATAAAGGAACGTTTGTAAAAAAGCTTTTCATGCAATGTTTTGTGCTTATTATTTATATATAATGAAATATGCACGGCAAAATATATGTAAAAGGCTCTTGTTCTCGTAAAGGATGTGTGTATGGAATCTAAAAAATCTGAATCCCAAAATATTTGCCCCAGCGACAAAAGCAAAGATATTTCTGCGTCTGCTTCCATACAAAATGCGGTTCAAGGGAGTGCTCCTAGTTTGGAGCCACCGGCAGAGCCTGTGTCATTTTCTTATAACATGACATGCGAGCCGGAATCCACGTTGCCAGCCATATCTTTTGCCGATCTACCCTTGCCCCTGCAAAAAGCTTGTGCCAATGCTCATTGGACAACGCTTATGCCCGTGCAAGCATTGGCTTTACCCTATTTGCTTGAAAAAAGAGAGCTTATGGTTCAGTCACGCACAGGCAGTGGCAAGACGGGCACCTATCTTTTGCCCTTACTTAAGCATTTGGATGCTGAAAAAGCCGAAGTGCAAAGCCTTGTGCTTGTGCCCACGCGTGAACTTGCTGTGCAGGTAGAACGCGAAGCGCACACTCTTTTTGAAGGAACAGGTTTAAGAGCTGTGGCCGTATACGGAGGCGTTGGATATGGCAAACAACACGAAGCCTTACGCTCGGGTGCACAACTTGTGGTGGGCACGCCCGGTCGTATTTTAGACCACTTATTGCGCCGTAGCTTGAGCCTTGAAAAATTACGCATGCTTATTTTTGATGAAGCAGATCGCATGTTGTCCATAGGTTTTTATCCAGACATGAAGCAAGTGCAAAGCTATTTGCCAAATAAGCCCATAGCTACTTGTTTATTTTCGGCCACATATCCGCCGCATGTTCTGCGCTTGGCGGGAGAATTTATGGAGTCGGCGGCCATGCTTTCGCTTTCGCAGGTGCATGTGCATGTACCAGAGGTACAGCACAGCTATTGCCTTTGTAAAGCTATGGACAAAGACCGTGCCCTCATACGCCTTTTAGAGATGGAAAACCCCACATCGGCCATTATTTTTTGCAATACTAAAGCCAATGTGCACTATATAAACGAAGTGTTAAAAGGTTTTGGCTATGATGCCGACGAACTTTCTGCCGATCTTTCGCAAAGCAGGCGCGAAAAAGTTTTGCAAAAAATCCGCTTGGGCACCTTGCGCTTGCTTGTGGCCACAGATGTGGCAGCGCGCGGCATTGATATTCCTGAATTATCGCACGTGTTTTTATACGAACCCCCAGAAGACCATGAAAGCTATATTCACCGCGCAGGGCGAACAGGGCGAGCTGGTGCTGCAGGCACAGTGATTTCCTTGGTGGATGTGATGCAAAAATTAGAGCTTGAACGCATAGCCAAGCGTTTTTCTGTGCCCTTGGTGCCAAGGGAAACGCCCACAGATGCAGAGGTGAGTCTAGCCGTTGGGCAAAGAGTGCTCACCTTACTTGAAACACGCCAACGCAAGAGAACAGGTTTAGAACGTGAACGGCAACGCCGTTTTGGGCCAATGGTTCGCGTGTTGAGTCAAGGGGGCGACCTTGCAAGTTTTGCTAAAGACTCTGCTGCTGCGTGTGATGAAGAAAATTTTGGCTTACTTGCCATGCTATTAGATGATTGCTATCAAGAAAGTTTAAAACAAGCTATGCTTATGCCACAAGAAAATGCCCAAGCGCGCGATGGCAAGCATAATCATGAAAAAAGATCTGGAACCTCGCGCAAAAATACACAGCGCAAAAGACGTCGTAATCCACAAAGCAAAAATACTGGTGAAGGAGGTCAGCATGGATGATACGCAAGAGCCTTGCCTCTCCCCTAAAGACTCGAACGAAGGCCCAGTAGGCAGGGTCTGCGCTCCTGAGGAAATTGTAGAAAATTTTGTGAAACTTTTGGATGAGGCTGATTTTTCACCGGAATTGCGATGTCTAAAAGTCGGCCGCTTTAATATGCTTTTGCGCCGTGATATGCTTTTAGAGCTAAAAGCTACCTATGCCGGGCTTTGGGCTTTGGCGCTTGAGCGCTCTTTTCCGCAAACAGACAAGGAAATTTTTACTCTATTTTTAGAAAACTTTACAGCTTCCATGTCTTCTGCCAATAAAATGAGCCTACAAAACAAAGTAAATGATTATAGAGATATGGCTATGAATCATGGTGATAAAGACTTTAGCCACATAAGCAGGCACCTTCTTTCTTTTGCAAAAGTACCTGATGCAGAAATGAAGGCTGAAATTTTGCGCTTATCTTTAATTTTACGTCAACATTATAGTTTTCTTTTTGAGCGTTTGGTTTAGTAACAATGCAGTACATAGTTTCTCCTGAAGAATTTATCCTTGAAAATTCTGCCCAGGTGGGCACAGCCATGACCATAGGCAATTTTGACGGTGTGCATATGGGGCATCAAGCCCTGCTTGCGCGCACCCTTGAAAAAGCCGCGCAGTCAAACCTTATGGCGGCGGTGGTCACATTTTGGCCGCACCCTCTTTTGGTGCTTGCCGGTACGCGCGCGCCAGCCATGCTCATGACCAAGGAAGAACGCTTGCGCCGTTTTGCAAGCCAAGGTGTGGAGCTTACGCTTGAAATGCCCTTTACCAAGGATATAGCAGCGTTAAATCCTGAAGAATTTGTGCAAATGGTGCTTGTGCCCTTGCGTTGCCGTCAGCTTGTCATAGGATATGATTTTTCTTTGGGTAAGGGGCGTGTGGGAAATTTTGAGGTATTACAGGTTCTTGGTAAGCGTTATGGTTTTGCGGTGGAGCAATTGGCGCCCATTATTGTTGATGATGCTGTGGTCAGTTCCACACGCGTGCGCAATATAGTGCGAGCCGGCGACATGTGGGACATTCACCCCTTGCTTGGGCGCTATTACCATTTGGAAGGGCAAGTGGTGCACGGGCATGGGCGTGGTACCGGCCTTGGTTTTCCCACAGCAAATTTAAGTACCAAGCAAACATTTTTGCCCAAAGAGGGCGTGTATGCCACTTGGCTTACGGATTCTTACCAAAATCCGCTGCCGGCTGTGACCAATGTGGGTTTTGTGCCCACTTTTGGCAATGATGACTTGTCTATTGAAAGTTTTATTTTACAAGGCGAGCATAATTTATATGATAAGGCCGTGAATTTACATTTTGTGCAGCGTATTCGCGATGAACAAAAATTTACAAATGTTGGCGAGCTTAAAGAGCGCATTGCAAAAGATGTTGCTTTGGCAAGGGATATCCTTGCTACAGCCCCCTTACCATAACGCCCCGCTCAAAAAGGGCAATCTACTTCGTCAGACTTGTTTTTTCTTTCGGCATGGGCCATAAGA
>CAYJHG010000014.1:0-8263 GCA_964369535.1 uncultured Desulfovibrionaceae bacterium | reverse complement strand
TCTCACCCTTTTTGAGCGGGGCGCTTATGTTGATTTAATACGTTGACTTGAGTGGGAGTGGTATGAAAAGGGCAATCTACTTCGTCAGACTTGTTTTTTCTTTCGGCATGGGCCATAAGAGCCCTATGCTTTCAAGAAAAAACGTCGCCTTCCTCGTATCTCACCCTTTTTGAGCGGGGCGCTTATGTTGATTTAATACGTTGACTTGAGTGGAAGTGGTATTGCCTTTTATAATTGGCAAAACGATCAGGGTATATATACTATGTTCAAACGCAGAAAAATGGGGCCGCTCATTTCGCCCAATTGTTCGCATTATGGTTTGCGCTATCTTTTGTTTATGGCAGTGTTAACCTTTGTGGCTTCGGCCTATTGGTGGAATTTCGACAGGCATTTGTCTAATTTTTCTACCAAGTCGGCTGAGGAAAATGCCATGCAAAGCGCCCAATCCTATATTATCAATAATGAGCATGGGCTTTTTTCAGCAGAAGATGTGGCAAAACTTACGGATATGCGCGATGCTTTTAAAGCAGAATGGGGCATACCCCTTTTTATTCATGTGAGCCCAGAAGCTTTGCATGTGCCGGAATTTGAACCATATACCTTATATGTGGGGGCTGGGCTTAAACATACTGAAGCCGTAATTATTTTTCCGCCTCTATTAAAAAAAGCTTTGGGCACATTGCCAAAAGCCCAAGAAAACATAAACGAATTACCAGACAGAGCCGAAGGTATTCGTCTTGAAACAGAAGAAAAGCTTGCACAATGCCTGCCCCAAAACACTGTGGCGCACTGCCTTGAAGCGGCCGTATCTTCTTTACGGAAAGCCATGCAATGAAGCACGTACATATTTTTGCAGACGGTTCCTGTCTTGGGAACCCAGGTCCCGGCGGTTGGGCAGCCATATTACGCCTTGTAACCACAGGTGTCGAAAAAGAGCTTTGTGGCGGTTATGCCAAAACCACCAATAATCGTATGGAAATTTTGGCCGTGCTTGAAGCGCTCAAAGCCTTAAAAGAACCTTGCCTTGTAGATGTGTATTCCGATTCCCAATATGTGTGCAATGCCATACAAAAAGGCTGGCTTTCGTCGTGGCGCAAGAATAGTTGGATCAATGCAAGCAAAAAACCTGTGAAAAATCGCGACCTTTGGGAAGCATTTTGGCCGCTTTTAACAAAGCATAATGTTACATTCCATTGGGTGCGCGGCCATGCCGGTCATGCAGAAAATGAACGCTGCGACGTTTTGGCAAAGGCACAAGCCGCCTTGCCCCATTTGCCAAAAGATGTGGGGATGAAAGCAACGGATTAAGTTTTTTGGATTATTTATGCACGAAGTGGAACTCATATGGTCAGGCCTCATAATGCCCATGCTACGCCTGCTTTTGGGGCTGAGCTTGGGTCTTTTACTTGCTAATATTTTAGAAGCTTTACGTTGGACAAAAATTTTGGCGCGTTTTGCTTCTCCCTTGGCACAGGCCGCCCATCTAAGCGACGTTTCAGCAGCTGCTTTTTCCACGGCCTTTGTGTCGCCTGCGGCGGCCAATGGCCTATTGGCAGAAGAATTTGAAAAGGGCACCTTGTCGCGCAGAGAAGTGGTTCTTTCTAATATATTTAACAGTTTACCTTCTTTTATGACCCATACTCCAAGTATTTTTTTGCTCACCTATCCTGTGCTTGGGTATCCTGCTGTCATATATGTGGGCATTACCCTTGCCGCCGCTGTGATACGAACATGCTTAACCATTGTATTTGCAAGATTTTTATTGCCAAAAAGAGATAAAGGCTGCGTAGTCTGCCATTTGGACAACACAAAGGTGAGCCTTGGTGAAGCGGTGCAAAAAGCTTGGGCGCGCTTTAAAAAAAGATTGCCCAAACTCATATATTTTACTGTGCCTGTGTATGTTGTTGTATTTATATTACAGCGTATTGGAGCATTTCAACTTGTGGAAAAATGGCTGGCGGAGCACGCGTCCTTTATACCCTATGTGGACGCAGAAGCCCTTGGCATTGTGGCCTTGCACTTAGCAGCAGAACTTGGCGCAGCACTTTCTGCAGCAGGAGCCTTGTTGCACGGGGGCTCACTTTCTTCTGAGCAAGTGGTGTTGGCACTCTTGGTGGGTAATATTTTATCTACACCAGCCCGAGCCATTCGCCATCAACTGCCTTCATATTCAGGCTTTTTTGCACCCAAGCTCGCTTTGCAATTGGTGGTGACCAATCAACTGTTTCGTGCTGCCAGTTTAGTTGTTTTTACTGGTGTATACGCATATATTGTGCGTTGATGGCAGTCAATACGACCAAAAATTAAGGAGAGGCGTAGTCCTTCCCTGTAATTTTCACAAGATTACACTGAAAAATAATCGTACAGGAATCTTTATTAAGGAAAAACAAAATATGACAAAAGAATGTGACGCCATAGAAAACTTGCGTGAACGCACCCGCACCGAACGTTTGGTAGATTTTATCAATGAAGTGGGCATGCTTAGGCACACTCCACGCACAGGTTATCAATTTTTGGGCACAGGCAAAGAAAGCGTTGCCGACCACTCCCATAGGGTAGCCATCATTGGCTATGTGCTTGCAAAACTAGCTAAAGCCGACGTGGCGCGTACAGTTTTTCTCTGCCTTTTTCACGATGTGCACGAAGCCCGCACAGGAGATTTTAACTACGTAAACCGCATATATAATACAAAAAATTGTGAACAGGCTTTAAAACATGCCACAGCAGGCACAGGCTTAGAAGAAGATATACTTGGTTTTTGGCAAGAACTAGAAGAAAACACTTCGCCAGAGGCGCATTTAGCTAACGATGCCGATCAATTGGATATGATTTTTAACCTCAAAGCCGAAAGTGAAAAGGGCAACACTTTTGCCCTAGACTGGCTTGACAGCGCCATAAAGCGTGTGCATACCCCTGAAGGAAAGGAACTTGCTGAGCTTGCCTTGCGCATACCCACACATTATTGGTGGTTTAATGGGCCTAAGGCAACATGGTGGGAAAACAAGGGCTAATTGCTTTAAAAACGGCGACCTGCGGCGGCAGAGTACTTTTCTACAATAATTAACCTGCAGGGAAAACTATGTCAGTGACAGTAATAAATCATCCTCTGGCGCAGCACAAAGTGGGTCTTTTGCGCGGTGATATAGACACGCAAACCTTTCGCGCCATTTGCAACGAGCTTTGTTTGCTTTTGGCCTATGAAGCCACCAAGAGTTTGCCATTGGAATCACAAACCATCCAAGGTTGGATGGGACCTGTGACCGTGCAAAAAATCAGCGGAAAAATGCTTTCTGTGGTGCCCATTTTACGCGCTGGCCTTGGTATGCTCGACGGATTTTTAGAGCTTGTTCCCGGTGCAAAAGTCAGTACTTTAGGCATTTTTCGTGATGAAGAAAGCCTGCAGCCCGTGAGCTATCATACAAAATTGACCAAGCATATAGCAGAGCGCAAGGCCTTTATTGTAGACCCTGTGCTGGCCACGGGCGGTTCGGTCATTGGGGCTGTTGATATTTTAAAAGAAGCTGGTTGCAAAGATATTTCGGCCTTATTTATAGTGGCCTCACCGGAAGGCATTGCCGCTTTAGAAACAAAACACCCTGATGTTGATATTTTTACATGTGTCATTGATGAAAAACTCAACGACAAAGGCTATGTGCTTCCCGGGCTTGGGGATGCCGGCGATAAAATTTTTGGCACAAAATAAAGACCTCTGCATAATTATGCATCGGTTTTAGCATAAGTCTTTATGCAATGACTTGCATAGAGATTTTAAATAATACATTTCTAGGGATTATGCGGAGGTAGGCATGTCAGATGTAATAATACTACCGGTACAAAGTCAAGCAGAATTGGACGCTTTCATTTTGCTACCATGGGATATTTACGCCAAAGCGCCCCAGTGGGTTCCACCCTTAAAAAGTGAAGAAAAAAAGCTGCTTGATAAAGAAAATCACCCTTTTTGGCAGCAGGCGCAAGGGCAGTTTTTTTTGGCTACGCTTCAAGGGCGTGTTGTGGGTCGCATTGCCGCCGTGGTGGATCATAAATACAATGAGTACGCCAAAGAGCTTTGTGGCGCTTGGGGATTTTTTGAATGCCAGAACAATGTGGAAGTGGCACACGCGCTTTTAAATGCGGCAGCTCAATGGCTTAAAGAGCAGGGCATGGACTATATGCGCGGGCCTTTAAACCCTTCTAGCAACTATACCTGCGGTATGCTTGTGGAAGGTTTTGCCCATGCGCCGTCCATAATGATGCCGTGGAATCATGAATACTATCCTGCCCTTATAGAAAATTGGCCCATGCGTAAAGAGCAAGATCTTTTTGCCTATACCTTTGGGCGCGAGAGCATGCAGCCTCCGGCTTGGCTTCTTGAGCAGGTGCAAGCCATTAAAGAAAGACAAGAATTCACATTTCGCACTTCAAGCAAGGCCACGCTTACAGATGATATTCATACCATGCTAGACTTGTATCAGCACAGTTGGGCGCACAATTGGGGCTTTACGCCCATGTCTTTGGAAGAGGCCAAAACCCATGTGCATAATTTAAAAAGCGTGCTGGATCCCAATTTCTTTGTGCTCTTTTTTTGTGATGATAAGCCCGTGGGAGGAATGCTGGCTTTGCCAGACATGAACCATGTGCTAAAAAGGCTCAATGGTTCCCTTAGTTTGAGCGCTCCGTGGCATTTGTGGAGAGCGCAAAAAGATGTGAAAAATAATTATCGCCTCTTGCTTTTTGGTATTCGCGAAGAATATCGCCTTATGGGTTTGCCTTTGCTTTTATTGGACTTTATGTTGGAAGAAGCCCGTAAAAGGCCGGATTTTCAAAGTGTTGAAGGTTCATGGACCTTAGAAGATAATGGCAGCATAAATGACCTCATGGAAGATTTTGGAGGCGAGATTACCAAGCGTTATCGCATATATCGCAGGGAGTTATATACTATATGAGCACTTTTCCAGAAGATTTTTTGGCCCATGTGGCAGGTAAAAATATACTTATTACCGGCGCTACAGGCTTTGTGGGGGGGCACTTTTTGCATGTATTGTGCGAGAGCAAGGCGCAGATTTCTTGCCTTGTGCGTGCAAGCTCCAATATCAAGGCTTTACCGTCCAACGTTCGTGTTTTTGAAGCTGATTTAAACACAGGGCGCGGTTTGCAAGAGGCCTTAGAAGGGCAACATATGGTTGTGCATATGGCGGCTGTTCTTTTTGGCCTTGGTTGGCAAGAGTATTTATGGGCCAATGTGCGCGCAGCTGAGTGCTTGGCAAAGGCTATTTCGCAAAGCCCCAGTGTGGAGCGCACTGTGCTTGTGTCTTCGCTTTCTGCCAGTGGTCCTTGTGCCCTTTCGCCGGGGGTGAATTCTGCTTCAGTGGGCATGCCTATTTCGGCCTATGGTTGGTCTAAATATATGGCAGAGCAGGTTTTTTTGCGCTATTTAGCAGAAAAATTGGTTATACTGCGCCCACCGCTCATTTATGGTTCCAAAGATAGGGCATTGGTGCCGTATTTTAAAACGGCCAAGATGGGTTTTGTGGTGGTGCCGGGCTATAAACGAAAATTTCCTCTTTCTATTATACATGCCAAAGATATGGCGCAGGTACTTGTGTGTGCTTTAAGGCCCGAAGCGCATGGCCTATATCATTGTAATGATGGGCAAGAACATACCATGGCGCAATTTGGGCAAGAAATGGCTAGCTTACAGGGTAAACAGGCACGCATTGTGGGCTTGCCCTTACCTATTATGCAATTGAGTGCGGCGGTCACTTCCATGGGGGCGAGTGCTTTGGCTTATGTTTGGAAAAAACTTGGCAGAGAAAAAGCTTTTCGCGCTCCGTCGTGGAATATGGATAAATTCCGAGAAGCCAAGCAAGAAGGGTGGCTGTGTGCCGGAGAGCGTATGCAAAAAGAGCTTGGATATGTGCCAAGGGTGAGTATGCGTGAAGGTTTGCAGGAAGCTTTAGATGGGTATAAGCGCGATGGGTGGTTATGAAAATAACTTTACAAGAAATATCTAAATCTTTCGGGGCGCGTAGCGTATTTGACGCTTTTTCTTTGGACATAGAGTCAGGGGTGAGACTTTGTGTGTGTGGTTCCAATGGTACGGGTAAGTCCACGTTATTACGCATTTTATCCGGTGCCGAGATGCCGGATGGGGGGCGAGTGCTTTTGCCGCGTGGTTGTCGCCTTGGCTATGTGGAACAAGAGCTTGACGAAGAGTCTTTGCAAAAGCCCTTGCTCACTTATGTGCAAGAGGCTTTGCCCGATTGGCAGGATTTTTGGATAGAATGGGAAGAAGCTGCCAGTTTAAAGGATGATGCGCGCTTAGCAAAGCTTATGCAAAGGCAGGCAGAGCTTGAGGCCATGTATGGCTATAATCCTGAGCATAGGGCGCAGACCGTGCTTTCGGGTCTTGGTTTTTCTAAGCGTAAATGGAGCATGAGCTTGGCGCAGCTTTCTGGTGGTTGGCGTGAAAGGGCAAAACTTGCCCGAGTGTTGACGGCAGGAGCAGATGTGTTGCTTTTGGACGAACCTACCAACCACCATGATATTGAGGCCGTGGAATGGCTGGAAAGTTTTTTGCTTAATTTCAAGGGAGCCTTGGTTTTTGTGGCGCACGACAGGATTTTTATGGACACGGTGGGCACGCATATTTTGTATCTTGGCATGTCGCGCCCCATGTTTCGTAAGGCCACGTTTACGCAATTTTTGGCTTTGCAAGAGGAATTAGAAGAGCAGCGCAAGCGTGAAGCAAAGGCCTTGCAAGACGATCTAGCCAAAAAAATGGCTTTTGTGGAGCGTTTTCGCGCCAAAGCCACCAAGGCAAGGCAGGCCGGTTCGCGCCAAAAGATGGCTAAAAAAATTGAAAAAGAGCTGGAAAATTACGCGCCTGAACAAAAAAGGCGCACTTTGCAGTTTTCTTGGCCAGAAGTTAGCCGAACAGAAAAGCAGGTGCTTTCGGTGGTGGATGTGGAATTTGCCTTTCCTGATGATGGCAAAAGGCTTTGGCCGGCCTTGTCTTTTAATTTGTTCCGTGGGCAGCGTGTGGCCTTGGTGGGGCCTAATGGTTGCGGTAAGTCTACGTTATTAAAGATAATTGGTAATAGAATAGAAAAAAATAGCGGTGTGGTGAGCATGGGGAATTTGGTGCGCATGGGCTTTTTTAGCCAGCATCAACTGGAAGTGCTCAATGCCGAAGGCACTGTGCTTGGTGAAATACGCCGTTTGTCTGACCCGCGCACCACAGAAGAAGAGCTTATGAGTGTTTTGGGGCTTTTTCTATTGGGGAAGGGTTTTTTTGAGCGCAAGGTGGGTTCACTTTCTGGTGGTGAAAAAAGTCGATTGCTTTTGGGAACTTTGTTTTTAGCCCGTTGTAATTTTTTGGTTTTGGACGAACCCACTAACCATTTGGATTTGGAAAGTCGAGAAGCGCTCATTGCAGCCTTGGACGCTTTTGAGGGCACAGTGCTTATGGTAGCGCATGACCGTTGGTTGCTTTCGGCTGTGGCTGAAGAAGCTTGGGCGCTTTCAGAGACTGGTATTACCGTGTATGAAAGGGGTTTTGCTGAATATGACGCCGCAAGGCGCGAGCAATTGGCGCAAAAAAATAAAGAAAGTGTGGCTGAAAATACAGCGCAAAGTGAAAAAGCAAATCTTTCACGCGACGAAGTAAAAAAAATCAAGCGGCAGCAAGCGGATTTGCGCAATGCATTACATAAAGAAATGAAGCCTGTGCAAAATGCCTATGCAAAAAAAGAGCAAGAACTTGAAAAGCTTATGCTTGAACAAGATGAGCTTGAAAGCACATTGGCAGATCCTGAAGTTTATGCTGATGGGGCGCAGGCCACGCAATTATTAAAGCGCTTTAGTGAAGTAAAAAATGCTGTGGAAAAGTGCATGGAAAATATGGCTGTATTGGAAGAGCAATTGGCAATTTTTGAAGAAAGACGCCAAGCCATAGGTGGGGAATAGCCTTTGAAAACAGAAGTATGCGCCACACAGGTGGTGGAAGTGGTGGCAGGTATTTTGTGGCGCCAAGGGCAATATCTTGCCGCACAAAGACCAGCACATGCCAAGCATGCAGGTTTTTGGGAATTTCCCGGTGGTAAGGTTGAGGCTAAAGAAAGCTTGGAGCAAGCTCTTGCGCGTGAATTGCATGAAGAATTGGGCATAAAAATTGAAAATCCTCTGTATTGGCAGAGTGTTGTACATGAGTATCCAGAACGTAAGGTTAGAGTGCATTTTTTTCATGTGTGTATTTTTTCAGGTG
>CAYJHG010000013.1:0-13850 GCA_964369535.1 uncultured Desulfovibrionaceae bacterium | reverse complement strand
AAGGCTCTTTTTTCAAAAAAAATAATCTTCGACATAATTTGCATGGGTCTTGAATAAGACAAAGCCTGCATAATTTTTTTATTCATACGCATTTACAATTCCCATATAAGCATTATATGTATAGTAGTTAACATTTTTGTAGCTCGCCACATTTTTTATAGACTTTACTACTAGTTAAACCAAAAGGTACTAGGCATGAAACTGCGCGTATCCCACGAAAGCATGACTGATACAAATGTAACGCCCTGTCCTGATCATGATGACTCGTGCACTACTGACGTTCTATATAGAAGCCACATCCCCATTTGCATTTGGGATAACAGCAAAACTATTGCGGATTGCAATGAAGCCTTTCTTAATTTTTTAGGCATTCACTCCAAAAAAGAATGCCTTAGCAGCCTGCATTTATGTTTACCCAATACGCAAGAAGACGGAGAAACAAGCAAAAAAGCCATTGAAATATCACTTGATGCTGCTTTTAAAGAAGGCACCGTCATGCGCACATGGAATTGGCAACACATGGAAGGGCATATTATTCCATCTAAAATTACTTTATTACGCATAAAGTATAATGGTCGGGATAAAATTGCCATTTTCAGCTATGACCAACGTGAGATACAGCGTGCCCAAGAAAAAGCTAAAGAAGCACAAAAAATTATGTATGCCATGCTCAACAGCATGCCCTATGGGGCATGTATAATGAGCACAAACATGCAGATCATAGAATGCAATGACACTGCTTTTAAACTTTTTGGATTTAATAATAAAAAGGAATTTATCGAAAACTTCAAAAATCTATCACCCGAACGCCAACCAAACGGCAAACTTTCAACCGAATATACCTCTGAAGTAATAGAAAAATGCATTAATGAAGGCCACGTTAATACAGAATGGATGCATATAGATAAAAATGGTAAGCCCTTACCTGTTGAACTGACCCTAGGGCTCACAAAATACAACAAAGAACTTATGATTCTTGCCTACACACGCGACTTGCGCGAGCTTAAAGCTACCCAAGAATTGGTCAAAGAAGCAGAACTGCGCAACACCCTTATGCTCGACACCATGCCGCTTTGTGTGCACTTTTGGGACGAAAATCTAAACCTTATCTATACCAACCTTGAAGGTGCCAATGTGTTTGGCTTTGATACACAAGAAGAATACATACAAAACTTCCACCTCACATGGCCTGAGTATCAGCCTAATGGCATGCTCACTAAAGAATATGTTGCACACAAAACCACAAAAGCCTTTGAAACAGGATATGTTAAAGGCCATGTCAGGTACATCAATATTAAAACTAAAGAAGAAATACCTTTAGATGTTACTATATTACGAACATTTTATCGCGGTAAATATGGACTCATTGCTTATTTAAAAGACATGCGCGAACACTATGCCATGATGCAAAAAATTAAAGATAATGAAGAAATATTACGCGCAGCCAAAGACATTGCCGAACGAAGCACCAAGGCCAAGGGCGAGTTTTTAGCCAATATGAGCCATGAAATCCGCACACCCATGAATGGTATATTGGGTCTTTTACACCTTTTGCAGCAAACCCCCATGAATACCTTACAAGAAACCTATGTGCAAAAAAGTTTATTTTCTACCAACAATCTTATGCGCATAATCAATGATATTCTCGATTTTTCTAAAATTGAAGCGGGCAAACTTGAAATGGAAGAGCACCCCTTCACTTTGGAAGGTATTTGTCAAGATATTATTGACCTTTATGGCAACACCTGCACAGAAAAAGGCCTAAAATTACTTATAAAAACCGATGAACATAGCAAAAACTTTATTATTGGCGATGCCTTGCGCTTAAAGCAAGTGCTTTTTAACCTTGTGAGCAATGCCATAAAATTTACAAAGCAAGGCTCTGTATCCTTAACAATAGAAAGCACCATTAAAGAAAATAATCTATTGCATTGCACCTTTACCATTCAAGACACAGGCATTGGCTTAAGCCCTGAGCAAATAAGCCGTTTATTTTCGGCCTTTACCCAAGCTGAAAGTTCCACCTCTCGACAATTTGGCGGCACAGGCCTTGGGCTTGTTATTTCGCGTAAAATTATTGAAATGATGCAAGGAAACATTTGGGTTGAAAGCACACTCGGCCAAGGCACATCTTTTTATTGCACAGCCCTATTTCCTCTTGATGCAGGCCAAGACTTTAAGGCATCACAAGAGAAATATATTGAAGAAAAGGAAAACATTTCACAAGAAAATCTTACGCTAGGGCACATACTTCTTGTAGAAGATAACGAAATAAACCAAATAGTTGCCAGAGAAATATTGCAAAGTGTGGGCTATACTTTAGACATTGCAAATCACGGGCAAGAAGCTTTAGATTTACTAGAACAAAATACCTATGATATTGTTCTCATGGACATACAAATGCCAGTTATGGGCGGCTATACCACCACAAAACATATACGCGCGCAAGAAAAATACCAACACCTGCCTATTATAGCCATGTCTGCCCATGCCATGAAGGGTGATAAAGAAACGAGCCTGTCTTACGGCATGAATGACCACATTACAAAGCCCATAGATGCAAACAATCTTTACAAAACACTAAACATGTGGATTACAAAATCTGTGATTACCAACCTATAATTAATGTTACTTTTAAGGGGCTATACGAATTATTGTATAGTTCTCTTATTTTGAAATATTTTTTTACAATTTGGCCTTGGCTTTTGCTTCTGACTAACATAATATACGCGCATGGAAAAACCTGCCAAAGTATCTTCACATTTTGAAGGCGCTCATATTATCATTACATTTTCCGGTACTTGGAACTTAAAATCTGAAGTTCCAAGCACCAAAGAAATATTGCGAACTTTGCACGAAGGAAAACATATTAAAAATATGATCCTTATAGCCAAAGACCTTGAACATTGGGACAGCATACTCTTAGCAACTCTTGTGAAAATTCAATCACTTGCCAAAGAAAAAAAATATCACATAGACTTGAGCCAGCTACCAGAAGGCCTACAAAAACTTATGCATATGGCCACTGCCGTCAGCAATGCAGATGACGTAAATCCACACACAAAGCATAAAAATATTTTAGAAAAATTTGGCGAAAAAGTATATGAAATACCCAAAACAATAGGCAATGTCCTAGCTTTTATTGGAGATATTTCCCTTGCTTTTGGTCGCCTTTTGCGTGGCAAAGCCGATGTGCGCAGCCGCGATATTTTTGCCGCCATGCAAGAATGCGGCGCCGAAGCCCTTGGCATTGTGTCCATTACAAGTTTACTTTTTGGCCTTATTTTGGCCTTTGTGGGTGCAGTTCAACTTACCCAATTTGGCGCCAACCGCTATGTGGCCGGCCTTGTGGGCATTGGCATGCTCAGGGTTATGGGCGCTGTTATGGTGGGTGTTGTTATGAGTGGACGCATGGGCGCAGCCTATGCTGCACTCATAGGAACCATGCAAGTCAACGAAGAAGTAGATTCATTACAAACGTTTGGTATTTCTCCGGTAGATTTTCTCATTTTACCGCGTATCATCGCTTTAAGCCTTATGACCCCTTTACTCACTTTATATGCCGACCTTATGGGCATATTTGGTGGTTTTTTGGTGGGTGTGCTCATGCTTGATTTAAGCCCCCTTGAATATATCAATGCCACCATACAAATGGTAGCCTTTAAGCACACCATTATCGGCCTTGTGTACGGCACAACCTTTGGGATTATTATTGCCATTGCCGGCTGTTACCAAGGCATTCGCTGCGGGCGCAGTGCTGAGGCCGTAGGTCAAAGCACCACAGCAGCCGTGGTCAATTCCATTGTTTGGATCATTATAGCCACAGCCATTATAACCGTTATTTGCAATATTTTAAAAGTATGACACAAACAAACAAAACACTCATCAGCGTGCGCGACCTCAAGGCCGGCTACGAACAAAGAACCCTTATGCAAAACATCACTTTTGAGGTGCAAAAGGGCGAAGTCTTTATTATCATGGGTGGTAGTGGTTGCGGTAAAAGCACATTATTACGCATTCTTATGGGTTTAAAATCTCCCATAGAAGGCAAAGTTTCTTATAATAACATTGCTTTTTGGCCAAGCAACGAAGAACGCAGAAATACCATTATGCGACATGCTGGTGTGCTCTTTCAAGGCGGAGCTTTATGGAGCTCTATGACACTTACTGAAAATGTGAGCTTGCCTTTGCAACAATATACAAGTCTTTCTGCCGAACAAATACGCGAACAAGCAGAACTCAAGCTCGCCCTTGCCGGACTTGCCGGCTTTGGCAGCTATTACCCTTCGGAAATAAGTGGCGGCATGCGCAAACGCGCCGGCCTTGCTAGAGCACTGGCTCTTGACCCTGAAATATTATTTTTGGATGAACCTTCTGCGGGGCTTGATCCTGTGAGCGCCATGCACCTTGACAAACTAATTCTGCAATTACGCGACACATTAAACACCACCTTTGTGGTAGTGACCCACGAATTAGAATCGCTTTTTTGCATTGCCGACAGGGCTTTGTATCTGGACGCAAAAAGTCGTACCATGGCAGCTCTTGGCAATCCAAAGCAATTATTAAAAGACCCTCAAACACCAGATGTTGTTATGGAATTCCTCACACGCGGGGAACATACTTCTCAATTTAAGGAAGCATTATGAGTAAAGAAGTAAGCAAGACCAAGGTGGGAGCCTTTGTGCTTGGTGGCCTAGCACTTTTGATGACAGCCATCATATCCCTTGGCGGAAAAAACCTTTTTGCCGATGATATTAACTATGTTCTGTATTTTGATGGTTCTGTGAGCGGCCTGTCCATTGGTGCCCCCGTGGTCTTTCGCGGTGTGCCCTTAGGAAAAGTTACCCAAATTCTGCTCGTTGCCAATTCTAAAGATGAAGGCGTAACCATTCCTGTGCTCATTACCATAGATGCCGATAGCATACGCTTTGCAGACCCCACCGCAAGGGCGCAAATTTCTCGTGAAGAACTCATGCGGCGCATGGTGCAACGCGGCCTGCGCGCCCGTTTGCACTTGCAAAGCATTGTTACCGGTCAATACAATGTTGAGCTAGACTTCTTTCCGGAAACACCGGCACGTTTTCACTCAACCGACCACTCCAAAGAAATTCCCACTGCACCTTCCACCCTTGACGAATTTCAACGCACCTTTTCAAGCTTGCCTTTAGAAAGCATGGCCAATTCTTTGAATAAGGCCTTAGACGGCATTGCCGCCATAACCACCAACAAAGAATTGCACGAAGCCATAGGCCATATTAATAGCACATTTAAAAATACGGCAGAGCTCACAGAAAGCGCAGCATCTTTGCGCAATGATTTACAGCGCATGCTCAATTCCATTGGCGATGCCAGTGTCACGCTTGACAACCAATTGCCAGAAGCTATGATTGCTTTCCAACTGGCCATGAATGGCTTTGCGGCTGTTGCCAAACAGCTTGATGCCGTGCTTGTTTCTGCTAACAGTGTCATTTCACCGCAATCGCGTACATTACGATCTTTGCAGCAAACGCTTACCGAAGTAACCAAAATGGCAGAATCTGTTAAAGATCTTGCCGAATTACTTGAACGTCAACCCGAAGCCCTCTTGCGCGGCAAAGGAGCAAACTAATGATTTCCTTGCAATATTTAAAATCCCAACAGGTTTTATCTCGTGTAAACTTTGTTTTGTTAGTTTTATTGAGCTTTAGCCTTATGGCGTGTGGACGAAGTGCTACCACCACTTATTATGTTCTCGACAGCGGCATAAGCACTCCCATTGCCCTAGACGACAATAAAGCACTCAAAAAAATGAAACAAATGCGCCTTAGCCAAGTAGATATTCCGGAATATCTTGACAGAGCAACCATAGTCAGCCGCGAAACAGACGGTGTGCGCTTGCACTTGGCTGAATTTGATTCTTGGGCCGAAGGTTTAGAAACAGGGGCCAAGCGCGTCATAGCTGAAGTGCTCACTCCTTTGTTGCTTGAAAAAAATATCCTGCTTCAGCCTTTGGATGATGCTTCCTTAGACCCATTACAAATTATTATACAAATACAAAGATTTGACGGTCCATTCCAAGGCAATATAGTTCTTGACGCTCGTTGGACAGTGCTTGACAGGCATGATAGAGTGCTTGTGAGCGGCGCATTTGTGGACAAAGCGCCAGCAGGACTTACCTATACAAGTATGGTGCAGGCACAAAGCAAACTTTTGGCAAAACTTGCTGAAAGCATGATTGACCCCATACATAACAAAGTAAAATAGCCTGCTAATATGAGGTAAATAACCATGATTGAAGCTCCAAGCGCTCACGGCGCAGAAAATGCCCATAGGGTTCTTATAGTTGACGATGCCCCTGAAAATATTCGTATTTTAGGCGAACTTTTACGCGATAAATATACCATTATGTTTGCTCGTAATGGGCAAGACGCTTTGCGCATTGCCAATTCAACACCCCAACCAGACATTATATTGCTTGACGTAATTATGCCTGGTATGGACGGCTATGAAGTGTGTAAAAAACTTAAAGAAAATGCCTCAACTATCGGCATTCCCGTACTTTTTATCACCGCACAAAATGACGAAAAAGAAGAATCGCGCGGTTTGAGTATAGGCGCGGTAGACTATGTGAGCAAACCTTTCCGTTCTTCTCTTGTGACCACACGCGTAGACAATCAACTGGAACTAAAAAGACACCGCGATCAACTTGATTTTTTGGTAAAAGAACGCACAAAAGAACTTGTTCTCACGCAAGAGGCCACCATTGAGGCCATGGCCGGACTTGCTGAATGGCGTGACCCCGAAACGGGCATGCATATTAAAAGAACGCAGACATTTGTAAAATTGCTTGCAGATTATATGGCAAATCTGCCCAAATACAAAGAAGTGCTTGATGCAAAAACCATTGAATTGCTTTATCTTTCTGCACCATTACACGATGTGGGCAAAGTGAGTATTCCCGACGCCATTTTGCAAAAACCAGGCAGACTCACCGAAGAAGAGTTTGAAATAATGAAGCAACACACAGAATATGGCCGTAAGGCTCTTTCTAGTGCAGACTCAAAACTCGGTTCTGACTCCTTCTTGCGCATTGCCCGTACCATTGCTTACAGCCACCACGAGCGTTGGGACGGCAAAGGCTATCCGCAAGGGCTTAAAGAAGAAGAAATTCCCCTTGCAGCAAGGCTTATGAGTGTGGCTGATGTGTATGACGCCCTTACAAGCAAACGCGTTTATAAACCTGCCATGCCGCATGAAAAAGCCAGCTCTATTATTGTTGAAGGCAAGGGCACGCAATTTTGCCCCGATGTGGTAGACGCCTTCTTGGCTCTGGAATACGAATTCCAAACCGTTGCCGAACATTTAGCTGATCACGAATAATCATATACAGAGCGCCAAAAGATTTTTACTTAATATCTTTTGGCGCTCTTGTGGCATTTTTGAGAGAAAAACATGTTACAAGTTCAGATTACAGATTTAGTAGAGGGCATTTCCAGAGCTCTTGACTCCATGACCACAGATTTGGCAAACCACCACCGCCGCACAGCCATCATAGCTTTAAGACTTGCAGAAATACAGGAATTTTCTCCCACCGTATGTCGCTACATACGCAATGCAGCCCTGCTCCACGATATAGGCTCCCTATTACTCAGGCGCGATGTCACCCTTAAAGATATAGAAAAAAATTTACAACAGCACGCCGTTGCCGGTTGGACTTTACTGAGCCATTGTCCCATATTAGCTCCCATTGCCAATATGGTGCTCTACCACCACACCCCATGGAGGCAACATGAATCCATGCCCCAAGAAAGAAAAGACGACGTTCGCTTCGGCGCCTTGCTTAATCTTGCCGATGCGGTAGAAGTTCTTATACGACGCAAAAAAGATATTCCACTTGTATTACAAATAATAAAAAACATGCCGGCTGGAACTTTTGTGCCAGAAGATATAGACGCCCTTCACCAAGCTTTTGCCCAAAGTGATTTTAGCGACTATTTTGAAAGAGGTTTTCCAAAACCCATTAAACCTTTTGCGCCACGCATTTTAAATACCCAAGAAATCATTGATTTTTCAACAATCTTCTCTTATGTTATCGACTCTAGAAGCCCAAGCACGGCCACACATACTGTAGGGGTTGCCGAGCAAAGCCGCACCCTTTATACCCTTACAGGTGCCAGCGATGACGCCGTGAATGACCTTTATGTAGCCGGTCTTTTACACGATATTGGCAAAATTGGCGTTCCCATAAATTTAATAGAAAAAAATGGCAAACTAAGCCCCGATGAATATAATATTGTGCAGCAACACGCCAGTATTTCACGGCAAATTCTTTTGCCTATTCCCGGCCTTGAAAAGGTAGGTTTTTGGGCCGCATCCCATCATGAGCGATTGGACGGCAAGGGTTATCCCGTGGGTCTTGGGGCTGAAGATTTACCGTTGGAAGCTCGCGTTATTGCTGTGGCCGACGTGCTCACCGCTTTAACGGAAGATCGCCCCTATCGTGCCGGAATGCCAGTGCAAAAGGCTTTTGCTATTCTTACGTCCATGGTCAAAGGTGGCGCCCTTGATGCTGACCTTGTTTCCTTGGTGCACGATAATCTTGACCTCATGGAAGAAAACCGCCGCCAAGCCCAAGGTGCTGCCGCCACCCGTTTTCAAGTGGACAGAGGTCACTTTAAGCAAGATATTTTCGACTCTTTCCACGAATATGGCGAATCTCTTCTGGGCATTGATGTGTATTTTAATGACGAAAAAGCGCCTGCATGGGCAAATTGCTAGCAGGGGTTCTATGCAAAAATATGGGGGAAAATCATATGGACTACCTACGCGACTTCAAAAATCCTGAAACATGCCGACCACTTTTAGAAAAGCTTACCCAGATTTTAGAAGGCAAAGAACTGCGTTTTATGGAAGTGTGCGGCACGCATACCGTATCTATTTTTCACAGCGGTTTGCGCGGAATTTTGCCTCCAAATATTATGCATCTTTCAGGGCCGGGCTGTCCTGTTTGCGTTACTCATGATGCTGAAGTTGCTACTTTTCTTGACCTTGCAGGTCAAGACGGTATAATTATTGCCACCTTTGGCGACTTATTACGCGTTCCGGGCCCTGACGGAACAAGCTTAAAACATGCCCAAGCCCAAGGCGCACGCATAGAAATTGTCTATTCACCCATGGACGCCATCACCCTTGCGCAAAAAAACCCTCATGATACCGTAGTGTTTCTCGGAATTGGCTTTGAAACTACAGCTCCCACCGTGGCCGGCACCATGATTATGGCCGAGCAACAAGGTATCAAAAATCTCTGCGTACTTTCTTTTCATAAATTGGTTCCGCCCGCTTTACGCGTTCTTTTGGAAGATAAGGCTTGTAAGGTAGACGCTTTTTTGCTTCCCGGCCATGTGTGCACTGTGCTAGGGCTTGAGCCTTATGCATTTTTAGAAGAGTATAAAACCCCCGGCATTGTGGGTGGTTTTGAAAGTGCCGACATTTTACTTGCCCTTTGCATGATGGCCGAATCTTTACAAAAAGGCGATTATCGCGTGCAAAATGCTTATGCCCGAGCTGTCGCTTTAGAAGGCAATGCCAAAGCCCGCGCCATCATTGAACAAGTTTTTGTTCCTTGCGACGCTCTGTGGCGTGGCATTGGACAAATACCCCAAAGTGGCTTGGCCATTGCTCCGGCCTTTGCCCACATGGACGCCATGCAAAAATTGCAGCTCACCCTGCCCGAAGCCAAAAAAATCCCCGGATGTCGCTGTGGCGATATACTCAAAGGCATTTTATCGCCGCCTGAATGTCCGCTCTTTGGCAAAAGCTGTACACCTGCCAAACCCGTTGGCCCTTGCATGGTTTCCACTGAAGGTTCTTGTGCTGCTTATTATAAATATGATCTGGAACATTAAAGGAAAAAAACTATGTCTGACACAATTTTATTGGACTACGGAAGCGGCGGCAAAGCCTCACAACGTCTTATCAACCAATGTTTTCTTAAACATTTTGCCAATGAAACCTTAGAAAAAATGGACGATGCCGCTCTTTTGCATATATCTGGCCCCATTGCCATGAGCACAGATTCTTATACCGTGACGCCGCTTTTTTTTCCGGGTGGTAGCATTGGTACTCTTGCCGTGCACGGCACTGTCAATGACGTAGCCATGCTTGGTGCAAAACCTCTTTATTTGAGCGTTGGCTTTATCATTGAAGAGGGTCTGCCCATGCAAGACCTTGAGCGCATTGTGAAAGATATGGCAAATGCTGCTAATGAAGCGCAAGTGCGCATAGTCACAGGCGACACCAAGGTGGTTCCAAAGGGTATGTGTGACAAAATATTCATTAATACCACAGGCCTTGGTGAAATTGTCACCCCCCATCCTCCTTCAGGTCACAAGGCAAAAAATGACGATGTGGTCATTGTCAGCGGCGCCATGGGCAATCATGGTTTGACCATTATGGCGCAACGCGAAGGGCTTTCTTTTGTAAGCGATGTCATGTCTGATTCTGCTTCTTTGCACGGCATGGTGGAAAATATTTTAGAAAGTGTGACGGACAAAAAACATGTGCATGTGCTGCGCGACCCCACTCGCGGCGGCCTTGCCACAACGCTTAACGAAATCGCCACCCAGTCACAGGTCACCATAATTATAGATGAAAAAGCCATACCTATTGATGAAAGTGTGCGCAATGGCTGCTCTTTCTTGGGGCTTGATCCTTTATATCTTGCCAATGAAGGCAAGCTCATTTGCATTGTGCCAGAGCAAGAGGCAGAGCGCGTGCTTAAAATCATGCAAACACATCCCAAGGGTACTTGCGCTGCCATTATAGGTAAAGTTATAGCATCAGAAGAAGAAAAAAACCTAAAAGGACAAGTACTTTTGCAAACCCCCATTGGCGGAAAACGCCTCTTATCCATGCTAGAGGGAGATCAACTTCCAAGAATTTGCTAATTTTTTGAAAAAAAATAATATCAAATTTTAAATATGTTGAATGCAAATTTGCATAAAAGTTCCTCTTCAAATGAATTTTCTATTGACTAATAATTCCTATTTGACATAAGCTAACAAAAGATTGTGAAAAAGGTAGCTAACTACCTCTTTCACGTCTGGCTTCATGTACTTAATGTACCAGTTTCCCAGGTTATCGGTTTAGGCGAAATATTTAAGCTCATAAGATGCTTAAGTATTTTATTTTTTTAGCCTTAGCACATGTTTTGTGCAAAAAATAGCATTTTGGGAGGTTTTATGTCTTTAAGTTATGCTGCAATGGAAAAAACGTTAATGGATTCTTTACGTTTGTACCATCACCCCATCGCGGTGACTTTTTTATTTTCTGATGAAGAAGTCAAAAAATTTGCCGAATCTACCCCACACGTTGTTCCTGTGAAACCACTCACATTCTGTCAATGGGAAGTGACAGCTCGCATGCAGAACAAAACTGTTCTTGGCATGAAAAACACCTGCGCCTGTACCAATGGCTGGGTGAGTTTTGGTTGGAAAGAAATCGACGATCAAGAAATCAAGAGTCAAATCAAGTACTGTGTAGACCTTGACCAAGCTGAGCGGTTTTTACGTTCAAAACCAAGCTTGCCTTACGGTGAATTAAAAGCCATCGGTGTTGGCCCCCTTGGTCAAGCCCAAATGGATCCAAGCATTATTCACTTTTATTGTGACAATATTCAATCTTATCACTTGGCTGTTGACTATGCAGCCGCAACAGACACCCACCCCTTGCGTCCTTGTATTACCATGAGCTCTTCTGCTTGTGGTGGTTCTGTTTTTTGTTACAATGAAAACACCTTCAACTGTTGTCCCGCTTGCTCAGGCAGCTATAATGCCGGCAAAACCGAGCGCGGCGAAGTGAATGTATTTATTCCTTTCGGGCAGTTAGAGCCCACAGTTAAGCGTCTTATGCACCGCATGGAACAACACAATAATTCAAGCTCCATCACCCGTCCAGGCGACGCTTTCCCTGGTGGAGATATCTGTAAAAACTGTCCACTCATAGTTTACAAAAAGGGTTCAAGCGACCCTTGCGCAGCTTGTGATAATAAATAATAGGTAATGTAAAGGATAAGTTAATGAAAAAGTTATACGTTTTTTCTTTTTTACTTCTAGCCATGTTGCATATGGGTATGCCTGTTTTTGCCGAAGCTGCCGAAACAGCCACCGCCAGTGCCGAAGTTGCCATAAATAGCCCTCTTGAAGCAGCCATAGCCTCGGCAGTGACCGAAGGCAAGCTTGATCCCAAGGCCGAACCAGGCTTTTTGGGTATTCCGGGTGCACCACAAATTTCGCCTATCATGGGCTTTTTGTGGGCCATTTGGGTGGGTTGGATTTTTTCCACCGTGGGCGCTTTTGGTGGTATTATGGCCTCTGTTGGTCACGTCAGTGTTTTCGGCCTTGGTGATTATGCCCAGTCTTTTGGCAAGGGGACTCCACTTAATAAAGGTATTACAGACTCTATTCGCGTTTCAAACCAATGGCTTGTGGGTTGTTCGGCTCTCATTTCTTCCTACAAGCAATACAGCCTTGGCCGCTTGGTTTTGCCCTTGGGTATTGCCCTTGGCATTGGCTCGCTGGCTGGCTCCATTTTAGTGCCTGTGTTAACACAGGGAAAAATAGACTTTAGTGATTATATTGGTTATTTTGGTCTTTTTGTATTGGGTCTTGGTTGCTACCTTTTCTATGAAACAACTCCGGGCGCTAAAGCAAAGAAAAAATTAGCCGCCGCTGCAGCCAAAGCTTTTGAAGAAGCTTCTAAAGGTCATGCAGACAGTGGCGTGCAAACAAGGGTGCAAATTGTAAGCATCACCCCTGCCAAGGTGGTCTTTACTTTCTGCGGCGTTGAATTTTCTTTTGCCACCTTAATGCCTATGGTCGGGGGCTTTCTTATTGCCTCTGTAGCCTCTTTCCTAGGTGTTGGCGGCGGCTTCTTGCTTGTTCCATTTTTGACAAGCATTTCACAGCTTCCCATGTATTTAGCAGCTGGAACCTCGGCCTTTGCCGTGCTTGTGGGCATGGTTACGTCCATTTCTACATTTATGTTTGGCGGTACTCCTGTGTACTGGTCGCTCATTGGCGTAGAGTTAGCCGGTATTGTTATAGGTTCTTGGGTAGGTCCCATGACCGCCAAATACCTATCCGACGTATGGCTTAAGCGTATATTCATAGTTTTAGCCTTCTTAGTAGGCATCAACTATGTGTTGCGTGGATTCTTTGACATGCGTCTCTGGTAATATTATTTCACTGAGGAGGGGAACTTTTTTTAGGAAAAAAAAGTTCCCCTCCTCAGCCCCCCCCCCTCAAAAAAACCCATGGCGACAATGAATTATCTTTGGAATAAACGCCTTGCCGCACTTAAAATATGAATATTAATTTTAAATTCTAGTAAAAGTCATGCAAAGTCACATCCTCCCCCCTTGGCTAGACGCCCTACTCATAGCGCCTTTTCGCTGGCCAAGCGAAGCTCACTTGGGCCTTTGGCTCGGTTCGGCCATCCTAGCCATATACTGTGTAATTATAGGAAGGTGCGTATATGCACTTTTGCTAAAAGTACATGCAAAATATTATGGCGGAATACAAGACAATGTGCAGCGCTACCACAAAGTGAGTATGGACGCTCTGCATTCTGGCAACAAAGAAGCCTATTTAGCCGCAAACAAAATGGCGCACGAACATTTTGGCAAGCATTTTTTTGCCAGAGCAAGTGTGAGCATGGCCTCGCTTGTGCCGGTGCCCTTTGCGCTCACTTGGCTTTCGTGGCGCTTTGAGGGCATTGTCCTCTACACAATACCACATACGCAAATATCAATGGGTTATGTATTTGTTTTTTTAACATGTTATATTGTTTTGCGCATAGGAATTGGCAAGGTT
>CAYJHG010000012.1:0-14406 GCA_964369535.1 uncultured Desulfovibrionaceae bacterium | reverse complement strand
CGCAAAGCCATAACTACCTCTTCAAGAGCCGCATTGCCGGCACGTTCGCCTATGCCCCCAAGAGTCACTTCACACTGGCGAGCACCGGCACGCAAGGCTGCAAGAGTATTTGCTGCAGCCACACCAAGGTCATTGTGGCAATGCACACTAAAAATGGCCTTGTCGCTATTTGGTGTGTTTTCGATAACATAGCGTATGAGCGCTGCATATTCTTCCGGCTGAGCATAGCCCACAGTGTCAGGAAGATTAATGACAGTAGCGCCGGCATTGATGGCCGCTTCGGTAACGCGGCACAAAAATTCCCAATCAGAGCGCGAGGCATCTTCTGCCGAAAATTCCACATTGGAAGTGTAGGAAGCTGCACGTTTAACGCCTTCCACAATCATTTGCAACACAACTTCCGGCTCTTTGCGTAATTTGTGCTTCATATGCAAGGGCGATGTGGATAAAAATGTGTGGATACGCGGATTTTCGGCTTCTTTAATGGCATCCCAGCAGCGGTCAATATCTCCGGCCAAAGCACGGCAAAGACCAGCCACTTGCACATTTTTGGTTTGAGCGGCAATGGCTTGCACTGCCTCAAAATCCCCTTGGCTTGCAGCGGGAAAACCGGCTTCCATCACGTCCACACCCACAATTTCCAATTGCCTGGCAAGGCGCAATTTTTCCGCCAAGTTCATGGTGGCACCAGGAGACTGCTCTCCATCGCGTAAGGTGGTATCAAAGAAAAAGATTTTATCAGACATATAAGCTCCTCTTATACTTAAGTCAGGTGGTTGTTGTTTTCACGGCCACCCCTACGAGGGCTTTGTCTTTTGAAAAGGCCCGCCGTATGGGGGGCGCAGAGTTTGACCGCGTCGTTATTAATCGCCTTGTAGCGATAGGTTGCGTAGTAGTTCGCGATTACGACGAGGAAGTATGATAAATGTATAAATAAATCCTGCCACAATATATCCCATGGCCACAAGAAAACCCAAAATTCTAGGCTGTGCGGCCACCAGTGCAAAAAGTAATATAACAGTAACCATGGCGCTGAAACGATGTGTGCGCAAAAAACCATATTCCTTAAAGGAAAAATAACGCACACGGCTCACCATCAAAATTCCCAATAATAACATGAAAAAAAGAACAAAACCAGGCACAAGCCATGCCCAAGACTCAGGAATAAATACAGAGAAAAATACAAGGCTTACAGCACTGCATCCGGCCGCCGGTGTGGGCAGTCCTATAAAAAATTTCTTATTGGTTACCGCTGTTGAAACATTAAAACGAGCCAAGCGCAAAGCAGCGCACGCTGCAAATATAAAGCAAATGGCAATGCCTACGCGACCAAAGGAATGCAAATGCCAATGCCACATGAGCAAGGAGGGAGTAACCCCAAAGGCCACAAGATCGGCTAAGGAGTCGTATTGTACGCCAAATTCGCTGGCCGTATTTGTAAGTCTTGCCACTTTGCCATCAAGGCCGTCCATAAGGGCGGCAAACAATATGGCAATGCCCGCATCTTCAAACTTACCAGAAGATGCCAAAATAATAGCCAAAAAACCTGAAAAAAGGCTTAAGGTAGTTATCATGTTGGGCAGTAAATATACTCCCCTATGGCGTGGACTTTTTTGTTCCATATGCTTTAATTAACCTATCTTTTTTGCAACAATACTTTGCCCTGCAAACACCTGTTGCCCCACTTGTAGGCTTGGACTATAGCCCTCGGGAATATAAAGGTCAACCCGCGAGCCGAAGCGTATCATGCCATAGCGCTGGCCTCTTTGTAGGGCGTCTTGCACATCCACACGACACACAATGCGCCTTGCAACAAGACCCGCAATCTGCACCATGGTCCAGCTGTCACCTTGCACATCACGCAAAGCATAGGCGCAGCGTTCATTATCTGTGGCAGCCTTATCAAAAGAGGCATTAAAATATTTGCCGGCAAAATAGCGTATATCTTCCACCGTTGCATCTACGGGACTGCGGTTCACATGCACACTAAAAACATTCATAAAAATGCAAATACATGTGCGCTCTTCACCACTTATAGGATCCAAACGTTTGTCAATGCGTATAATTTTTCCATCGGCTGGGCTTACCGCAACGTTGCTGTCTTGCGGAATTACGCGTTCAGGATCACGAAAAAAGTGACAAGAAAACCATGTAAGTAGCACAAAGACAAAGGCCAAAAGGCAAACATCCATAAGGGCAAAACTTATGGCAGTAAAGGCGCAAAGTCCTATGCAAGGCCAACCTTCGGCAGTAATTCCATGTGATGCTGGGCGCATATACTATCCTTTGTATGAGTTATATAAGTTCTTCATAACATGTGTACAGAGATCTTATGGTATTAATATTGTTTTAAACTAAAAAATCGAATAACCGAAGCCCCCAATAAAGGCAAGCAAGAAAAATAAAGAACTATTTTTATATTTCCTCTTCTTTTGGGCGCATCCAAATTTCTTCGCTAAAGGGCATAAAACGCATACGAAAAATCCATGTTTCCCCTTGCTTTTCTCTTGTATATATAATGCCTTTATGACGAAATTCTTTTTTTTCAGCGGTCATACCACCTAAAAATTCATTAAACTGCTGTATGATTTCCGGTTTCCACCTAAAAGCTCCCACGGTTATCATATGTTGTATAAGATCCATAAAAATAGGCCCGCCATGATAGTATTGCTGTTTGGCAATATAATAGGCATCTGCCCCTTGGATATACCCTTCTGCAGTTATGGGTATATGTAAACGTATACCAGAGCCAAAATGTACCGTGTAGCCACTGGCATCCTTCATGGGATTTTTTGGCAATTTAAAAGGCCCATCTCCAAAAGAACCTCCAACACCAGGCCCTCTGCTCCAAAAGCGGTCAAAAGCCGGCCATAAAAATTCCGGTGTATCTCCGATTACTTTTTCGGCCGTACTATTACCTTCTGCAGAGTTTTCTCCTTCATTAACGCAGGCGCTGAGTATAAGACATATGAAAAGCAGGCAAAGTTTTTTCTTCATATATATAACCCTCATCTCAAAAAATGCTGCTTAAATTGCGGCTTGAGCTTCACTGTTGCGCTCAAAAGGTGGAGGCGGACGCCATACCCACAACAAAATCATTAAGGGAATAAGACCGCTGATTTCAGCCACCAAACGCCCGGCAACGGGCAATAAAAACCACCAAAGGGCAAAGGCAAAGCTTGGCACAGCTACCACTATGCCCCATTGCAAAATGCTCATGGGTTTTGCCTTATACTGAAAATACGTTACCGTGCAAATAGCTACCCAAACTTTCGTTAACGTAATGGCAAGGGCTGCCCCTTCTAAGGGCACAATGGCTGTTAAATACGCACAAAGCGCTATATTGAGCAATAAGCCCGAAGCATAAAACACCAAAAGTAATTTTTGCTTTCGCATACTTATCATGGCATATGCCGCAAGGTTATGCAAAAATGCCGTGGCAATACAGGGGGTAAGTATGCGCTGTGCTGTCACGGCCAAGGCATAGTTATCGCCATAAATAAAGGTTAAAATGCGGTCGCTTTCCACACAAAGCAAATAAATGAGCGGCATGGCTGCAGCCCAAAGGCTACGCGCAGTTTGTCCCGTAAGACTTTGAAATGCGGGCCTGTCTGTATCCCAAAGCTTGGCCATGACCGGAAAAACCACCTTGGCCAGCAAAGAAGTGGACACAAGCACAGATAAGCCGTCCACCACTTCCCAAGCCACACCATAAGCACCCACCGCCGCATCGCCGCCATATTTTTTCAGAAAAAATACATTGAGCTTATTATATAAAATGGCACAGGTGGATATTCCTGTAAAAATAAGTCCTTGACGCCATTGCAAAGCCACATCCTTCACCAAGTCCCAACTGAGCCGTGAAAGAGGATTACGGTGTAAGGCTCGTAAAGCAATAGCCATGAGCAATATGGATTCTATGGGTTTAAATAAAGCAATATAGATGGGGGGGGCTTCTAAAAGCACAAGCACTATTCCTGTGCCAATGCCCAAAAGCGCTGCTGGCACTCGTATGCGCATTTCTACATCTTGCCGCCCTCTTGCTTGGCACATGGCAAAAAAGGAATCGGTAAGCGCGTCAAGGCCAAGCCCACCGGCCACAGCCATTACCGTAATGCGTAATTCAAAGCTATAACCTTGCCACCCTGTAATAAGCCATGTACCCACCAAGGCCACCACAAGCAAGATGAGCTTAAGCCAAGTGATATCACCAAGCAGTTGCAAGGGGCGTTTTTCGCGTCTGGCAAAGGAAGAAATAAGAAAATCATTAAGGCCAACGTCAGCCACAAGACGCACAATATAGCCAAAAGATAAGGCCAGCATGATTTGCCCCATAAGCTGGGGGCTATGTCTTGCTAAGGCAATGGTAAACACAGTCCACGCCACATCGCGTGTCCACTGCGCGCCCAAAATATAGCCAAGGCGTTGTGGAATACTTTTTAATTTGGCCATAATTGTGCCCTTATATTTATATTTTTGTCAGGGCTTTCAGTTTTATTGGGCAAATTTTACAATGGCCTTAAAGCCTGGCTTAAGTCGTAATTTTTCATTGGGCACCGTAAGTTCAACGGTGAAATATGAAGGTGATGTCACATCAAGATTTGTACTTATCCAAGAAATTTTAGAAACAGTGCCAATAAAGATGGCATCATCCAAAGAAGGAATGGTAATTGACGCCCCATGTCCCACTTGTACACGTTCCAGCTCAGCTTCATATACTTGCACTTGAATAAGCATGGGGTTCATTTTACCCACGCGAATGGGAGCAAAACCGGCCTCTAGCTGTGCCCCAGGCTGAACCGATGCATCCACAGAAAGCACATGGCCTTCCATGGGCGACGTAAGCACAAGGGTTTCTGGCAAAGCATCACCTGCATTTATGGTGGTGCCAAAATATTCGCTCAATTCAGCTAAACGTTGCGCAAAATTGGCTTCTCTTTTTTTATAGGTTTGCTCCAAAAGGGCAATGCGTTTTTCAAGCGAAACCAAATCACCTTCGGTGCGCTTAAATGCTTGATTAGAGCCAAGACCGGATGCCGCCAATTGACGAGCTTTATTACGTGCAGCCACCAATTCTGCCAACTGCCCTTGCAAAGTAACAATTTGCCCATTAATATCTTCAGTGGCGGCACCAAGGGTTATTTCTTTTTCTAAAACTCTGCGTGCTTCTTCGGTAAGTTCATAAATCATAAGAACTTGATCTTTCAAAACACTTTGCCCTGGGCTCACCAAAACTTCTTTCACAATAGCTGCAAAAGGCATATTGTCCGCACGCGTTACAGGGCTTATAACTTTACCGTTCAAAGGTGTTGTATGTTCTGTTTCAGCTGCCTTAGTTAAAGCAGGCAAAGCCACGGAAAACAATTGCATAAGGCACATGCAAAGCAAAAATTTACGCAACATTATAATATCTCCTTAGCCGGTGTGCCTATATAACGCTCCACAAGAACTCCAGAAACGTCCATCCATGTAGTTTGAGCAAGTTTATAGGCTAATTCAGCACTGACATAGCCTACACGCGCTTCGATGAGAGCTTCTTGCTGCTCTGCCAATTCGGGGAAAAGAATAATACCTTCCTGGAAATTAATGCTTGCTTCTTTAACTTTCATTTTAGCCACTTCAAGAGTATTTTGCGCAATTTTCAAACTTGTTTCGGCTAAAATAACATTTTGTTGTGCTTCCACCCACACATTAGAAAACTTTGTGCGCATTTGTGCTTGTTCTTGATATGCTTTGGCCTTTTCCATGCGCGCTGTTTGCACACCGCGGTAACGCCGCCCCCAATCTATGAGGGGGAAATCAAAATTCAAATGCAAAAATGTGTCTTCGCGGCCATCAACAGGCTGGTATTGCCCCCCCGGCGGCGAGTTATTTACCGTTAAGGTAATGTCTGGGATATATTCTGCCCAAGCAAGCATGATATTAAAATCTTGTAAGCGTAGTTGCGCACGCACAATTAATTCATCTTCGCTGGTGGCCCAACGATTTTCCCAGCTCAATGTTTCGCCATCAAATCCTCGCAAAATATTTTTGGCATCATCGGCATTTACATTGAGCTTTTGCTGCAATTCAAGGCCGGCCATAGCCTTTAAACGCGTGCGCAGCATATTTATTTCAATGCCCGTACGTTCCACTTTAAGGGCGGCTTCGCGTTCATGCTGCATGGAAAGATCCAAAGCAACACCCTGCGGCCCATCAACAGCTTCTAATTGTTTCCAATAAGCCGTGATTTTTTCTTTTAAAGGAATAAGTTCTTTTTGTATTTCAAGCATTTGATTTTTTGCGTCCATTTCTTGATATATTTTAGCTATATCGGCAATGGCGGCACCAATGGCCTTGCGGTGGGTGCTTATGGCAATGTTTACAAGAATTTTTTGTGCCTGATGATTAAAATATGTGGAAAAGGGATTGGGAAAAGCTGCATCAAAACCCAAGGAAAACTTAGGTTGACCATAATTTTCAGCAACGTCGTTAAGGCCGGAATTATACGAAGTAAGGTTATTGCTTATCTGAACTGTGGCACGAGGCTCCGGCAAATATTTCCACACTGCATCGGTCAACTGCAACTTTTGAATTTCTAAATCAACAGCAGAGTTAGCCAATAATGGCGACTGTTGAATAGTTAAATAGATATAATCGTCAAAACCAAAGCTTTTGTTGGGATCATACAGGTTGGGTACCGCAGCTTCGAGCTTTTCTCTATATTCTGTAGGCACACCCGGGGCTTCTTCAAGCCAGTGCTTAGGCGGCAATTCCGGCGCTTGCTGTGTGGCCTTGGTAGAAGCACAACCTGCAAGGAAACATACCACAAGCAACACCATTAATCCCCGCATAGAAAAAGATGAGGACATGGATACCTTTTTTTTCAAATTATTATTACCTTGTGACATATGGCAAAATTTCCTTATAAAAAAATATGTTATACTATCCACATATTGCGCACAAATAAAAGTATCGTGCCGTCTGCTTGAGCCATGCGAATATTAAGCAAATGGCCTTCTTTTTGACTCTTAACCTCACAAGTGACCAAAAGTTCTTGGTCGCAATCCTTGGAAGCAAAAGGCAAAAAACTTATAGCGTCCGCAGAGCGAACATATATCTTTGCCATTTCTGGAAAAATTTTCTTTAAAATATTATCTAAGCATAGCGGAATGAAAGAGTACCACGAAATTGCATGTTGTGCAATGTCTACACATGAAAGCGAAAACTCTTTTATTTCATACGCTTTGGCTAAGGCAGCGCCTTTAGGGTCTTGTGACACTTCTTTGTCCTCAGGTGTCATATCCAAAAGAGCTGAACTAAGCACAACATCCATATCCTGCTGTGCTCCTGTAAGTAAGCATTTTGCTTTTACAAAATTTTGCCATTTATCTGTACGACGCCCATTGGGCGCAAAAACGCGTAAGCGCATTGCAGCATCAAGACACACAAACCTTACATCATCGTCATGCGGCACCATGGTATAGCTTATCTTACTTTCCTGCACCATTCCCATGGTATAAGCACTGTTACTATTTTCTAAAAATTCCACCTGTATAAAAGCAACAACTTGCAACCAGGCATATTGCAACTCTGCCCCTTCGCATAAAGCAAACAGTGCCTTAAGGGGGTGCAAATCATGTGTTTGTGAGCCTTCAAAGTTCTTTTGTTTTATGCACGATGCCTCTCCTTGCGTATAGGAAGAAAAATCTCTTTGCACAACGCCATGCGCCTCCACAGGTGCAAAGGATAAAGGATAACAATAGGGGTATTTTTTTAAGTTTTGCTTAAAACCAAAGTCAACTCTTTCTGCCAATACTTCTTGCACAGGCATGTGCAGCTCATGAACATCTTTTGCATAATAAACGTGACCAGAAGAACCGCAAAAAAACTCTCGCACAATGCATTGCGCCATGGTTCGCAAAAGAAATGAATGCTCAATCACCAGTTCTCTTTCTTGCCTAGGTAGCCATACGCAGCGCCACCTAAAACCTTGCGACTGACAATTTTCTTCAAAATATCCCGCTACAGTATAAGGAAATGTTTCTGAAAGCACCTTGGTTTGTTCTTGTCCAGACACGGCAGTTTGAGCCAAAATAGGATGAAAATGCACCATGGCCAAGGCATTGCGTACACCATGTGAATACGCTTCACTCACTAATAATTGCAAAGCATTTCTTTGCCTTCTGATATTATCAAAATCAGTGGAAATGGCAGAACATGCATCATAAATTAGGCCGTCAATATGCCCATGTTGGTTCACCACACCGTGAATGGCCGCTCGCACAGCCTCTCTTCTTTGCATATCACAAATAATGGCAGTGCACTTTAAACCACACGCTTCTAATGAACGCAAAAGCTCCAATTCCGGCGTATAGTCGCCTATCCAAACAAGTGTTGCCTCCAAAGGAGCAAAAGCCTTTAAGCATTCAGAAAAATCTTTTAAACCTTCTTGTATGCGCGCAAAGTCTTTTTGCGCATATTGCGCCACAATCAATACGGGCCCTTGTCGTACATTTTCTTCTGTTTCATGCCTTACAAAAGGGGCACTATGGGCATTTTCCACTGAAAAAAGTACATTTTCCCCATGGATTGTGTCATATTCTTGGGGAAATAATGAATATGTATGTATGCCCTCATGCGTCACATACACAGTCATCGGTAAGAGTTTTTTAGCAGAAGCCATGATTATGGTTTTTAAATATTTTTCTAAAATATCTTCTTTAACATTGCGCTCACTTCCCACACAGTGACACTGCACAGCAGGATACATGGCTTGCCATACCCTAAAAACACCGGCAAATGTTGCTAAAAAAGAATTATACAGGCAATCAGAAGGAGCAGAAGAAATTGCGGTATCTTTGCGTATAAGGCCATGAACAAAGCAAACATCTATACTGTGCACCAGAAAGGCATCTTCCATCATCTTGCAAAATTTAGGAGGTTCCTGCATCAATTCATTTATGATTTTTTTGTCCTGACTTTCTGTTTTTTGTACAACATACACAACTACATTAGGTTTAAAACCTTGTTGTAAAAGTTTTCTTGCCTGTGCAACATTGGCGGCATGTGCAGTTTTTTCTTTCCCAAAATTTTGTATGCATATACTTTCCCAAAGTGAAGCAACGCTTCCCTGACCTATAATAAGAGCGCCACATGATTTCTTTTGCGTAACAAGCATAGAAGCGTCAAAAACTTCCTGCTCCAATGTTACCATATACTTATGGGGAACATACCGACGTATTTTTTGAAAATTTTGGCTTAGATCTTGTTGCGCCTTGGATGCTAAACTTTCTTTGCCATGAGTAACAATATTTTCTTGAACATTTTCTTGTTTACGCAAGCGAGCCACCACCAAGGCTAAATCGTGCAGAGTAAGCACCTGCACAAGATCCTCTATGCGTAATTGGATGGAAAATTGCTTTTCAAGAGCATGCATAATAAAGGGAAAACGGCTGGAACGCATGCCAAGGTCATGACGTAAATCCATATGGGGGCGCAAAGTCTGCACTTCATGCCCTGTAAGCTCTGCAAATAAAGGTAAAATATCTGCCACATAAGACGGAATAGGCTCATGCACCTCTTTTTTTTCTACATTCTCGCATGTAGCTTCCTTGGCCAACAAAGAAAATTCCATGGGCACAGCATGGGCATTATTGCTTGGTATATGCCCCAAAGCATATAATCGAGCAACAGCAGCGCGCATGGCCTCCACTTCATTTTGCTTACGGCTCACAGCAAAGCATTCCGCTTCCGGCTTAATTTCACTGGTAAATCCTGTAACAGTATCCGCTGGGCCAAGCTCCACAAAATGGCGCACTTCATGCTCATTCCACATGGCTTGAACGCATTCTATCCAACGAACGGCATTTTCATCAAGATCTGCTATGTATTCGCAAATACCTGCCTTATCTTGAGGATACTGACCGGTGGTTACACAACTCATCATGGTTGTGGTGGCCCCTTGCAGAGGAAAAGTCCACAAGCTGTCTAAAGATGCTTGCCGCCTTGAGCGCATTTGTGGATGGTGAAAAGCCATATTCACATTGAGCACAAGGGCTGGATGCTTTTCTTTTCGCAACATACGCCGAGCTTGCATAAGTTCATCCTTAAGGCCGCTGAGCACAAATTGGCGTGGAGAATTATAATTTGAAATAAGCAAGTTAGGAAAATTTTTTAAAGTATTTTGCACCACTTCTTCTGAAGCATATACCACCATCATGCCTGTTTCGTGCTCACCTTCGCCTTCCATTTCTCCCATCATCGTAGCGCGAATATTAAGCATTTCCCAAGCATCTTTTGGTGTGGCCACCCCTGCAAGGCACAGCCCCACAAGCTCACCAATGCTGTGCCCGGAAACAACATCTGCCTTAAAGCCCAAGGAGGCAAGGTAGCTTGCTTGCGCATATTCTACGAGAAATAAGTACGGCTGCTGCCAACGAGAGGGCGTAATTTGTTCCATCTCTGTGGCATCCAAAAGCTTAAAAATATCCCACGAAGAAACAGCGGCAATGCTGTCTATGGCGTCCCGAGCCGCCGGAAAAGTATCATATAAAGCCCTACCCATACCAGGCCAGACCGATCCCATGCCACAACATACAATAGCCACCTTGGGCGCTTTAATGTCTTCTCGCAACCAAAGGCCTTGATTTTGGAGGCTATTTAGGTCTTCTTGGCTGGGCTTGGGCGGCACATGAATAAGGGTATTGCGCCAAGTGGTATTGGTTGTGCCGAGGCGCCAAAGATTTGTGTCGTGTTCTATGCGTAAACAATACACACCGTTTTCGATCCTGTCATAGCATATGTCATATGTTTTGCTATCATCAAGGGATATGGGGACATTTTGTGCTTTTTCATTAATAAGTATATTTTTATCATTTTCAGTTTTTTTTTCTTTCATGGATAGATTTTCTCCAACATGGTAGCAAATATACATAATATTTTATTAATATGGACATATTAAACTACATCTAAAATTCTGTCTAGAAGGCTTTTTGAACAATTTCTCAAAGAGTGAACATAAAACATGTAGTATTTGCGCGGCATAAATTGTTGCATGAAAAAAAAAATTATAGTAAGAACCATCGTTCTGTTAAAGAGACAAAACCAAAGCCCTATGCATTCATTTTCATAATGGGCTTATGTTCTGATATCATATTTGGGGAGATTACATGGATAAAGATAATAATTTGAATACTATGGAAGAAGATATCACCTGTGATGCTGTCGATGCAGCTGATGAAAGCGAAGCTTCCGTGGGGTTCAGACTGTCACGTAATAAACTTTCCTTTGAACGCCTTTTGACTCTTGGCGCTAAGATTGGTATGCGCAACCCGCTATTTTTGTGCCATGACAGAATTGCCAAAGCTTCTACTTGCATTGATGGCAAAGAATTTTTGAATTTTTCCACCTATGATTATCTTGATTTGAATGGACACCCAGAAATCACCGCCGCTGTGACAAAAACTGCCGAACAATTTGGAACATCCGCCGGCGCAAGCCGTCTTGTGGGTGGAGAAAGAACGCCACATCAGGAATTTGAAAAGGCTATAGCCGATTTGTACGAGGTGGACGATTCTATTATCTATGTAAGCGGACACGCCACCAATGTTTCTACCATAGGTTTTTTATTCGGCCCACGCGATGTAATTTTCCACGACAACCTAGCTCATAATTCCTTAACTCAAGGAGCAAAGTTGGCAGGCTCTGCTCGCTTTTCTTATGCGCATAATGATGCTGAAGCATTGGAGAAATTATTGGCTGAGCGCCGTCATGAATATAAAAATGCTGTTATTATCACCGAAGGACTTTTCAGCATGGATGGCAATATACCTGATTTGCCACGTATCATAGAGTTGAAGAAGCAATACAATTGTATGTTGCTTGTGGATGAAGCGCATTCTTTGGGAACCCTTGGGAAAACGGGGCGCGGAGTGCGCGAGCACTTTGGTGTAAATCCTAAAGATGTAGACATGTGGATGAGTACTTTGAGTAAGTCATTATGCGGTTGCGGCGGCTTTATTGCAGGTAGCAAGGAGCTTATCGAGGCCTTAAAATATGGCTCACCTGGCTTTGTGTTCAGTGTTGGCATGTCGCCTGTGCTAACTGTGGCCTCTAAAACAGCCCTTGACATAATGCTGCGTGAACCAGAACGCGTGCATAAATTACAACATGTAAGTAAATATTTTCTTGATTATGCTAAAAAGCTTGGCTTAGATACAGGCGCTGCCCAAGGTTATGCTAATGTTCCTGTGATTATTGGTGAATCTCTTGCAGCAGGACTTATGGCAGACGCCCTTTTATCAAGAGGCATTTATGCCATGCCCATCACCTTCCCCGCTGTGAAAGAGGGTACTGCGCGTATTCGCTTTTTCCTTTCTGCCGCCCACAGCGAAGAAGATGTGCGTAAAGCCCTTGACGCAACGGTTGAAGAGATGCCCAATGTACAAAAGAGATTAATAGAATTACGCGAAAAAATGGCCGCGGAGCAATAAATTTGATTTTTTGATTTTTTTTTACATTTAATATATATAAAACCCTCCATGTTACAAAACTTGGAGGTTTTTATTTTTCTACACAAGAGGTTACCATGTGCGGCATAGCAGGTTTTTTACAATTACAGCATGAACCATTACCGGAGGAAGCTAAGCTATGGCTTAGTCGTATGACAAATGCCATTGAATACCGTGGCCCTGACGGTGAAGGCCAATATATTGATCATTGCGTAGCCCTTGGGCATAGGCGCTTATCTATTATAGATTTAAGTTCAGGCGCTCAACCCATGCACAGCTTTACGCAAACACTGCACAATGCCAAGCTAAGCATTACCTTCAATGGCGAAATATATAATTTTAAAGAATTGCGCCAAGACCTTGAAAAACGCGGCTATGCCTTTCGTACCAATTCCGATACCGAAGTCATTTTATATGCTTGGCATGCCTATGGCGAAGATTGTGTACAGCGATTTGAAGGCATGTTTGCCTTTGCCCTTTGGGATAAAGACCAAAGAACCCTATTTTGTGCACGAGACCGTTTTGGCAAAAAACCCTTTTATTACACATTACAACAAGGTTTTTTTGTTTTTGCTTCTGAACTTACTGCCCTTAGTCAGTTTCCTAACTTAGATTTAAGCGTGCACCCAAAAACGCTCATGCGCTATTTAGCCTATGAATACATGCCAACTCCCCAAAGTGTTTATGAAGAAGTGCAAAAATTGCCTCCGTCACACGCGCTTATTTTGCGTGACGGGCAAGTGCGCTTAAAGCGTTTTTGGGATATACCATATCCAGAACAGCCGCAAAATATACATAAAAGTGAAAATGAACTTGCCTTAGAATTGCAAGAACTGCTTTCAGCGGCCGTAAAAAAACGCCTTGTTAGTGATGTCCCCTTAGGTGTTTTTCTGTCCGGTGGCATAGATTCCAGCATAATTACCGGCCTTATGGCAAAACATACCTCGCATATAAAAAGTTTTTCCATTGGCTTTACCGAAGACAGTTATGACGAATCAAAGTACGCCCGACTTGTGGCAAAACATTATGGCACCGAGCATCACGAACACATTCTTTCGGCTGAAGATTGCGCGCAAATTTTGCCTCAAGTGGCAAGTAGGCTTGACGAACCCATGGCCGACGCCTCGGTGGCACCCACGTATTTATTATCAAAAGCCACGCGCAAACATGTGACAGTTGCCCTTGGCGGTGATGGCGCCGACGAACTTTTTGCCGGCTATGAGCATTTTATTGGCTACCAAGCGGCTGAATACTATAATAAATTGCCTAAATGGCTTCGTAAAGGCATTATAGAAAGAATAAGCCCACACCTACCTGCATCTGCTGGCTACATCAATCTGCGCTTGGCTGCTGCCACCTTTTTGCAAGGGGCTTATGCACCACCCTGGAAAAGGGTACAAAGCCTATTAACGGCCTTTACCCCTGACATGCAAAAAGAACTTTGGAACACTAGTATTTATACTAACCATGCAGACTTTTTAACCGAAGACCAACTTTTTGCCCCCACTAAGGAACTTTTTTCCGCCTGGAGCGCTGCAAGTCAAGCACGGAATATAGACAGGGCCTTTTATGTCTATGCACGGCAATTTATGCTGGACGATATTTTGACAAAGGTAGATCGCTGCTCCATGCTCAAATCCTTAGAGGTTCGCGCACCATTTTTAGATACTGATGTGGCAGAATTTGTTTCTAAGCTACCACTTCAATATAAACTACGCGGACTTAAACGTAAATACCTATTAAAAAAGACGTTTTCCACCCTACTACCCCAAGAGGTTCGCACACGCAATAAGCGCGGATTTCAAATTCCCGTGGCAGAATGGTTGCGAACATCATTGCGCCCGCTGGTAGAAGAATTACTTGGGGCACAGTATTTGCAAGAACAAGGTATCTTTCACGCGCCCTATGTGCAAAG
>CAYJHG010000011.1:0-14932 GCA_964369535.1 uncultured Desulfovibrionaceae bacterium | reverse complement strand
CGAATATGCAATGCTCTCTCCATGCAATATTATATAGTTGGTGGCGCTGTGCGCGACATTCTTTTGGGGCAAAAACCCAAGGATGCTGATGTAATTTTCACAGACAGCATGGAAGACTTTTTAGCCCATCACCCCAAAGCAGAGTTAGTGGGGCGTTCTGTGCAAGTGCTTATTGTAAACGGCCGTGAATATATGCCACTGCAAGGCACTTCTATTATGGAAGATTTACAAACAAGAGATCTCACCATCAATGCCCTTGCCATAGACTTGCAAGGAAATCTTTTTGCCCACAAAAAAGCTTTACACGACTTGCAAAAAGGTATTTTGCGCCCAGCTTCATCTCAAGCTTTTGCCAAAGATCCTTTGCGCATATATCGATTGGCCCGCTTTGCAGCACGTTTTCCTCATTTTGCATTGAGCAAAAAAGCCTTACGTCAAGCTCAAAAAATCACACAAGAATGCAAACATCTGCACATTCCTGCCGAGCGTGTGGGGCGTGAATTACGCCAAGCACTCTTAAGCCCAAAGCCCAGCCGATTTTTCAAAACATTGCACACCATTAAAGCTTTAGAACCTTGGTTTACAGAATGTACAAGCGGCACGGGCAAAAACAAAGACAAACATTATTTTAATGTGCTGAACACAAAACCTATAAAATTTTGCCAACCTGCGCAATGGGAATTGCTACAATATATGTTACTTTGCCGAAAATTTAGCAAGGAACAAGCCTTTACCCTCGGACAAAGGTTACATTTGCCAAAAAAGCTTTGTAATGCAGGAGTATTTATGGCGACAAGCCTTGAAAATGCCTTACATTTTGACACGCTAAGCCTAAGCCGACAATGCGAACTCTTGCTCAAAGTACATAAGTACGGCCTCAGTCTGCCCTATTGGCTGGCTCTAGATATATTATTGAAAAAAAACTACAGCCCCAAACGATGGCAAGCTGAAGCCTGTTTGCGCAAAGTACAATTACCAGAAAACCTTAGAAACCTAGGCGCGTCTTCGGGAAAACATTTACGTCAATTACAATGCGCCGCTTTGCAAAAAATCATATCCCCTACGTTCTAATTTCTCACAAAGGGCAGACATTTCAGGCCCATGGTCATAACCTGCAATATGCCCTATGCCATGCGCCAAAAGGCGCACAAGGTGCTCATCTACATTTTGCCCATAAAGCAAGCATTCGCGTTGCAGAGTATGTACAGAAAGTATTAAGGTATGCGGCAATGCATTGAACGAGGAATTGGAACAGGCACCCGAAGGAAAAGAAAGAATATTTGTAGGACCTTGGCAATTCATATGTTTTTTTTGCAAGTCCATAATGCCACCGTCGTCTACCACATAGAGCACAAGGTCGTGCATCAATTCCATCTGTGTCGCCAACATGTGCTTTAGCAATTTTTCTAAATGTCTTTTAGGCAGCGGACATAAAAAACCCACTCTATTGTAGACGGTTACACTGCATACTCTTTTCATTATTGCATGCGCCGTCCGGCAATTCCGTTGTCTGCAGAGGCCATAGTTCCCTCTTGTTCTGCATTTTTATGTCTAGTCGGTACAGGTATATTAGGCTGTGTGACCTTATCTTGCTTATTTTGTTCTTTTATTTTTGTTTCTTCTTTGCTTGTATGAGCTACAGCACTATTGGGATTACCAGAAGGATATACCACACGTTGGTGGAAAATTCCTGTAAGTATGCGTTCAAATTGATTACCTATCTTATGCAAATCTTTAAAGGTAAGTTCAGATTCATCCAATTGCCCTTCCGAAAAAATTCCTTTCATAATGCCATCAATGTGGCTTTTTATGCGTGCCGGTGTGGGATCTGAAAGGGTGCGGCAAGAAGCCTCCACCGAGTCGGCCAGCATTAATATGGCAGCTTCCTTGGTTTGCGGTCTTGGGCCTGCATATCTAAAATCAGATTCACGCGGGTTTTCACCTAAATTAACAGATTTTTGGTAAAAAAAGCGTATAACTCGCGTGCCATGATGTTGCCTTATAAGATCTTGTATTTCTTTTCCAAGCTTATGTTGCTCGGCAAATTCTGTTCCTTTCTTAATATGCGACATCAAGATGAGCGCAGACATGGAAGGTGCTAGTTTATCGTGCTTATTACGTCCACCAAATTGATTTTCAATAAAATATTCAGGATGCATGAGCTTACCCACATCGTGGTACAAAGCACCCACTTTACAAAGAAGACTATTGGCACCTATGGCTTTAGCACCTGCCTCAACCATATTTGCCACCACTAATGAGTGATGATATGTGCCCGGCATATTAACCATCATTTCTTGCAACAAGGGTTGTTCAAGGCTCATAAGCTCCATAAGCCTAAAGCGCGTAGTATAGCCAAAGGCCAGTTCAAGCACAGGGCTAAAAGCAAAAAGCATGAGCAATGATACTATGCTATTTATAACCACATACATAAGTTGTGTGGGATATTCAGCTAAGGGCATTTGGGTGAGCATGGCTGAAGCAAGCCAAAAAATACTCTGCCCTACGGTAAGGGGAATGATACTCCAAACCACATCTTGTCGCGATTGTGCCTTGGTCACAAGCCATGTGCTGAGCATTCCCCCTAAGAAATAAAAGAAAAATAATTGTAAATCACCACCAAACATACAAGCGGCAAATAGCGACAACAATAAACCCATGGTGCAATAACGCCTGGCAGCAAACACCATGGCCACCAAGCCTACAACTCCGGCCACAGGAAAGGCATAAGCCAAAGCATCTACAGTGCCTTGTTCACCGCTTTTCATAGCGAAACTGAAGAATGTTTTAGCAAATATAGTTGAAGAAGCTAATAGCAAAGCCATGAATACATAGTCTTTGCAGCTTAAAGGACTGCTTGGTCTGCCACTAGGTGCCATGAGTAAACCCAAGGACATTATGCTACTTAGCATAAAAAGTCCTATGGCATAAGGCCCTTGCAACCACGAAGACGCTGCAGAATATATGGCTTGAAGCTTGGCTTGCTGATTATTGCTCACAAGCTCACCCTTGCGCACAACCATTTCACCCCTTTGCAAAGTGTAATACACAGGCTCAACCATGGACATGAGCTCTTCGGCTCTTTGATCTGTTATTTCTTTATTAAAGGTAAGAGATTCAGGCAAGTATGCAGAAAGCAAAATTATTATAGATTTTTGTGCCCGCCTATTGAGCGTACTTTCTCTGCGCAAAGCTCCGCCAAGTTGCACAAGAACAGAGCGCATATCGGGCAAGGCAGTAGCATTGGGGCGTAAAACTTCATTGCCCGTTTCTTTTACGCGAATAACAGCACCGGCTTCCCCCACACGCGCAGAGTGAATATCTCCCACAACGCCGGCATGTAGTATGCCGCGAATTTTAGGCATAAGTTCACTGACTATGTAGTGTTGTACTTCAGGGTGGGCCAATTGTACTATAACGTCTTCTGCCACTTCCGGTGTTATTTTTTCGTCAAGTTCGCGCAAAGCAGCAAATTCGCCATCTTTGCTCATTCCATTTATTTCATTAAGTAAAACTAAGATTTCTTTGTTGAATTCGGTAAATGCAGCATAACTTAGATCAAAAACCAAAGGCTGTGATTGATATATTTGATCGCGACGGAGACTTGTGGCAAGCACATCTTCCACCAAAAGATCACGTTCGGCAACAACGTCACTTTCTGCAATACTTCCGGCTAAGTATACTTGAGGTCTGTGTTCAAAGTCCGTAGCCGCCAACACAGAAAGTGCGCATAAAGTTAAAAGCAGCACCAAAAGCCCACGCCCGCAATGATGCCAAGCATAAAGCATCTTTGCAGTGCGTATGAGAGAATTTTCTTTAGTTGGTAATTTCTTTATCATAAGCAGCTACTATGGCACGTACAAGGGGGTGCCTCACCACATCTTTTTCTGTAAAAGTGTGAAAACCAATGCCTTTTACATCGTGTAAAATACGCATGGCCTGCACTAAACCAGAGCGCAATTCCTTGCCAGTATCACCCCATTGTGGGGGCAAGTCAATCTGCGTTATATCTCCGGTAATCACAGCCCTTGAACCAAAGCCCAAGCGCGTCAAAAACATTTTCATTTGTTCCGGTGTTGTATTTTGTGCTTCGTCCAATATTATAAAAGCATCATTTAAGGTTCGCCCACGCATAAATGCCAGGGGAGCCACTTCTATAATACCTGTTTCTAGCATTGAAGCAACCTTTGTTTGCGGCATCATATCATATAAAGCGTCGTACAAAGGGCGCAAATAAGGGTTTACTTTATCAGCCAAATCACCTGGTAAAAAGCCAAGGCGCTCACCGGCTTCTACAGCAGGCCGTGTAAGAATTATTTTTTTCACCCTATGCTGGTGCAACATAGATAAAGCCATGGCCACGGCAAGATAGGTTTTACCGGTGCCGGCAGGCCCTAAAGAAAATATCATTTCCTTGCTGATTAAGGCATCATAATAGGCCTTTTGCGCAAGGTTTTTAGCGAAAACCGTTTTTCGTGGAGCTGCCACAAAAACGGTATCTTTGTAAATATTGCGCAAACTTAAGCTGGGCTTTACTTCGAGCATGGTGTATGCTTGGGTGATTTCATATTCATTAAGACTGCAGCCTCCTTGCACATGTTCATAGAGCTGTACAAAAAGATTGCAAAGACGTTGTAAAGTTTCTTGACTTGTTGTGCTTATAGTGACGTTGGTTCCTCTGGAAAATATACTAGCGCCGCTTAATTTTGCAAGTATTTCAAGATGCATATTATGCGGCCCAAAAAGCATATTAGCTAGGCTTGCGTCATCAAAAGCAACCGTTTCAAAATGCGCAGTGTTTTCTGACATAATCATACATATAGCCCTTTTTTCAACACATGTCACCTACTTTCGTAACTTATTGAAAGAAATATTGTTATCTTACAAAAACACTTCATTTTCAATTTTTTTTCACCATTTTTCACTCTAAAACATATTTTTTAGATAGTATTTCTAGGCATGTATTTTGCATGTTTTCAGCAAACATTATAATCTTACATTATTTACACCGCGAGGTAATCATGAGTATTTCATCTGTTGGAACAAGCGCTTATTCAGCATATGCCTACAATTGGAGCAGTAAAGGTTTGCAAGAAGCCATTGCAAATCCACAAAGTAACAGTTCCACTACCGAAATAAGCTACAATGGATCAAGTACAGTTTCTTCTATGGCAGAACTTGCAAAATACGCTATGGAATCCATGGGTTTGAGCGAAAGTGATAGAGTTACTTTTAGTCAAATTGAAAAATATAAATCCCAATTGGAACAAGAATTCAGCGATACGCTCAATGAAAAAATTGCCCAGTCTAATATAGACACTCAAGCTTCGTTTTCAATAACACTGAGCGCTGAAGGCAAAATAACGGTTGGGGGCACACATGAAGACAAGGCCGCCATACAGGCATATTTTGACGCAACGCCTTCTGTTGGTAGTGATTTATTAAAAGACATAAGCGCTCTATTTCCACAAGACAGCGAAGAATCAAGTGCACAATCGTATCAATTTACCGTGCAAAGCGACGGGACCATCATAGTTCCCTCTGCTGCTACCCCCAAGGACACAACAGCCCTAGAAACTTCTCTTACAGAAAGCCTTGCAAAGACAACTATTAATGATGATTTACAAAATATTTTAAACAATGCCGGCTTTGACGAAGCAAGCCCCTTAGAATTTACCCTTATTGAGGGCGAAATTTCCATAGCTGACGGCCATGCCTATAAAGATGAATTGGATAAACTTTTAGCCGACAATCCTGACATTGCGAAGGCTTTACAAGAAACACTTGATGCCCAAGACCTTGAAGAAGGCACTCATGTAACCTTTAATTTAGAGAGCATGGAAGCGACTTCTTTATCATTCACAGTAGCAGCGCCAGAATATACCATTTCTGCTGAAGATGCCACGCAATTGCAAAGTTATTTCAATGACGCAAACGCAGGTAAAGACATTAAACAAGGATTTACCACCATTGGTATAGATCCTAACATAGAATTTAGCATGTCCCTTGTGGACGGAGCTATAGTGATTAACAGCTCGCACCCCGATGCGGCTAAATTGCAAGCAATCATTAACGCAGATGAAGAATTGAGCAAAACATATTTACAGGTAGATGCTTTAGCAGGCCTTGATGGAGCACGGAAATCTATGCAAATAGATGTGAATGCCATGCGCACGCGTATCCAAATGGAAAGCATGACCACTTGGTGGGATCAAATGGAACAAAGTTCTGTAGGTGTCTTTTCCAGTGGAAATTTAAGTACTTTTAACGGCATAAACAGCACAGTATAAACTTTGCTAAAGCCTTGACCTTTGCTCAATTACATGTAATTAGTTTGTGGGGGAAAAAATATTTCACTCCAACATACTTTCAGCATGCAACCCAAAAATTCATTGTCGTTTTAAATAATGACCATTGCATGTTAAAGAATATGAATTTATCGTAACATAAGGTGTATATATGCAAGTTCATTTTTGGGGTGTTCGGGGTTCAATAGCTGGAAGCTCAGGAAGTCCGTCTTGCTATGGGCACAATACATCATGCTATAGTGTAGAAACAGACACAGCACCACACATTATTTTAGACGCAGGCTCAGGTCTGCGTAGCCTTGGCAAACATCTTGTCAAAAATGACACCAGCCGTAAGTGTGTCCTTTTTATAAGCCACAACCATTGGGATCATATATCCGGCCTCCCATTTTTTGCCCCCATGTATAACAAAAATTGGGAAATCACTATCTATGCTCCCGAATGCATAGGCGGAACAGATCCAGAAAGTTTTATCAAAGGCATTTTTTCTTCGGCCTATTTTCCTGTATCGTGGGAAAGCCTAGCTAGCACACGCCACATCTACCCACTAAAAGACAAGCAACGCATTGATTTTGAAGGAAATATATCCGTAAGCACATTTGCATCCAATCACGGTGGCGAAGATTTTCAGGGTCTTTATGCTGCAGCTTTTAAGGTAGAAGACCAAAAGAACAGTGTCTTCTATAGCGGCGACCATGAAATTGGCTTGAGCACAGAAACTATTGATTTTAAAGAATCTTTCTATGAAGGCTTACGCGGGGTTGATATTGCCATTTTAGATTCGCAATACAATCTCGAAGACTACAGAAAACACGTTGGTTGGGGGCATTCATCCATTGAACAGTGGCCAAGCATTATAAATAAACTTGCAGTAAAAACATTTATTCCCACTCACTTTGATCCTAATTACTCAGATTTATTTTTAAACGATTTGTGCAATAGACTTCTTTTGGAAAAACCATCATTGTCTACTAAAATGCGTATGGCTTATGAAGGACTAGTCCTAAATCCTGCACATTCTGCTGCTAATGTAAGCCCATATCCTTCTGATCCGGACGTTGCCGATTATGGAAATTGTGAATTTGCTGCTAAACTTTTTGATGTTCCCGACATGAGCTCGGTATTAGACACTTTATTACATAAAGCGCGAGAATTAACCCATGCCGATGCCGGGACCATATATCTTTTAGAAGACGATGAGCTTGTTTTTTCCTATTCGCATAACGACACACTCTTCACAAGAGCCCAATCGGCAAGACAGCAATATTTAAACGCCAGACTGCCCATTCAACCCAACTCCATTGCTGGTTATGTGGCTTATAAAAAGACTGTTTTAAACATAGCCAATGTTCGTCAATTAGAACCCGACGTCCCTTATGCCTTTAACGATTCTTTTGACAAATCCACAGGTTACCTTACTGTTTCCATATGTGCTTTACCTATCATGTCGCAAAGAGGCGCATTTTTAGGTGTTATGCAGCTTATAAATTGCACCGAAAATAACGAACCAGTACCTTTCACCGCGCGTATGGTAAACACTTTACGCAACTTATGTTTTTCTGGAGCCTTAGCCATTGAGCACGCCATACGCACAAAAGAAATGCTTTTGCGCGTATTAGAAACAGCTCGCATGCGCGACCCCACAGAAACAGGTACGCACGTTGTGCGCGTGGGAGCCATGGCGGCAGAACTTTATCACCACTGGGCTGAAAAACGCAACATTGACTTAGTAGAAATACTTAATGTCAAAGCACACTTGCGACTAGCGTCTATGTTGCACGACATAGGTAAGGTGGGCATTTCTGATTCCATTTTAAAAAAACCTGGATCCTTTAACCCAGAAGAAAGGTTTGAAATGGAAAAGCATTGCGCCATTGGTGCTGCTATTTTTAAAGATAGATCACAGCTTCTTGATGATCTTTCTGCCGTTATTGCCATGCACCACCATCAAAAATGGGACGGAACAGGCTATACTGGAGCACCAGATGTTCCCTTATTAAAAGGTGAAGAAATTCCTGTTGAAGCGCGCATAACTTCCATCGTAGATGTTTTTGACGCACTCATTTCGCCACGGTGCTACAAAAAAGCCTTTTCAGTAAATAAGGCATTAGAAATATTAAAAAAAGATGCAGGCACACATTTTGACCCTGAATTGGTAGATTGCTTTATGGAAATATTAAGCACCATGCTTGATATCCAAAATAAATATCAAGAAGAAACCCTTGAAGCCTAACCTTTTCTAAAAAACCTACGCACAATTTTACTGTGCGTAGGTTTTTGTCTATAAAGCCCATTTCACACATTTTTACTATGTTTTTTGCCTAGATATATTGATTGCAAAAAAGTGCTTGTAAAAAATAATAATTAGTGATATTTTTTGCATAGGAAGGTTTTTTTTACAATTAATAAACAAACACATAAAAGCTTATGGAAGGAAAAAAGCTTTTACTCTCTGGGCACAGTGTGCCTAACAGTTTGTTTTTTATATTTTTTACATGAGGAGTTTTATTTTGCTAAACAAATGCTCTAAAATCTTTTTTGCGGCATGTCTGTTTGGTGCTTTTTCAATGCATGCACACGCATCCCAAACAGTTACTTTGGAAGATACACTTAATTTTGCTTTTGCATATTCTCCCAATGTGAAAGCAGCCCAAGAAGTTCGTCAACAGGCCGTACATGATGTGCGCGTAGCAGAAGCTGGATATTACCCAACCATTGGTATTTGGGGTGGCTTTGGTGTGCAGCAAGCCAACGATATTTCCACACGTTCCACCGATGAAGAATTTACCGTTGTTGGCGCCGGCAATGCCGGAGTGCAACTGAGCCAAACCATTTGGCAAGGCGGATACACATCTTCGCGTGTGCGTGTGCAAAATGAACTTCTTGCCCAACGTGGTTGGCTTGTCATGGACAGCGCTAATTCTTTGGCCTATGCCGCCATTAGTGCGCATGCCGATGTTTTGCGCCGCCGTGAATTGGTGCGACTTGCCAAAGATAATGTTAAAGAAATAGAACGTATTTTATCCACACTCAGAACACGTTCCAGCCAAGGCCTTTCCAGTCAGGGCGACCTTGACTTAGTTCGCGGCAGACTCAGCCGCGCTAATGCTTCTTTAAGCCAACACACTCAAGGCCTTGCCACAGCTCATGCCATATATATGCAAGTAACAGGGCAGCCTGTAGCCCAAAATCTTGGACCTGTGGTTCACCCAAAGCGCATCTATGCCAATGAAGACGAAGCACGCAACATTGCTGTTAGCAAAAATCATCAAATCCAAGCTGATTTAGCAGCCATTCGTAGTGCTGTGGCCGACAAAGACGTGGTACGCTCAAACTTTGCTCCGCGTATTTCTGTGGATGCAGGTTCGCAATACAATGATAATTTTTATGAAGATAATACCTCAAGTTTAAGCTGGAATGCCATGCTGAATATGCGTTGGGATATTTTTAGCGGCGGCCGTGATGTGGCACAATTAAAATCCAAAGCTGCCAGAGCGCGTGAATTGCGTCATGCTTTACACGCCACCATGGACACCATTAATCAAGAGCTTGTGACCACATCTAGTTTTACAAAAAATGCTGCTGATCAAGCGAAGTACTATGAGATGGCTTCGCAATCATCAAAAAAAGCTAAACGTAATTACAATACCCAATTCAACGTGGGTCAAAAAGATTTGCTTTCTGTGCTTGATGCAGAGGGCGAATACTTTTTCAGCATAGTAGAATATAATGTTTTAAAAGTTGACGCTGTGCTTGGTAATTACCGCATGTTGGCACTGGCCGGTGAACTTTTAGAGGAAGTGAATATGACGGGTAGTGCTCTGCTCACCTCTAAAGGTGGAGCGCCCGCTGACGGACCTGTTTGGAGCTTTGCACCTGAACAAGTTAATACCCAAGAAATGACACAGGGCACAACGCTAACTACACCCTAGCAAATGTTCAAAATTAATTTTGCACCTGATTTGCTAATAGCTCTATTACATTGAGTTTACCATAGGGTTGCACATGAATAAACATTACTCATGGTTTTGGGGGGTTGTACAAAGGTACACCCCCCTTTATGGTCATGTGATAATAGCCTCGGTGGTTGTAAACCTACTGAGCTTGTCCATGCCCCTTTTTGTTATGAATGTCTACGACAGAATTGTGCCCAATAGTGCTTTTGAAAGCCTTTGGGTTCTTTCTATTGGCATGTTCATAGCCGCCATTTTGGACTTTAGTTTACGCATAGCCAGAATGCGCTTTGTGGATGTAGCTGGTCGCAATGCCGATATTAAGCTGCAAGCCATGTTTATGAAAAACCTGCTAGATGTTCGCTTTGACGCCCTCAACAAAAATCCCAGCACAAGTTCCATTGGCGCCATTATGGCAAGGGTGCGTGAACTTGAATATGTGCGAGATTTTCTTGGATCTAATACTATCTTGGCTCTGGCTGACCTACCTTTTATCTTTTTATTCATTGGGCTTATATTTTTCCTTGGCGGCAGTATGGGCTTTGTTCCCGTGGTGGCCATTCCCCTTTTGACTTGCTTTGCCTATTTTGTGCAAAATCCCTTACGCCAAAGCTCTTTGGAGCAAATGCGCACAGGAGCAGAAAAGCAATCTTTTCTTGCAGAAATGGTGAGCAGTTTAGAAACCATTCGCCTAACTCGCATGGAAAAACCTTTATTGCAGCATTGGGATAAAGCCGTTACCCACAATGCCGACGCTTTTGTTGTTAACCGTGCGCTCACAAATATCACCAATTATGGCATGGTTGTTTTTTCCATGATCCTTTCAGTTATAATTGTAATAATAGGTGTTTACCGCATATCCGAAGGGCTTATGAGCACCGGTGGGCTCATTGCTTGCGTCATAGTTTTTGGCAGATGTGCCGCTCCCATGAACGGGCTTGTAAACATTTTGGCCAATTATCAAAAAACTCGCATGACTTTACATGAATTAGACGCCCTACTCCAATTACCAAGCGAAAATGTTTGCCATGAAAGCCTAGACAAGCATCTGCCAAAAGCCAGCGTTGCCGTTCCCATACGATTTGAAAAAGTAGCTTTTTCTTATCCCACAACTCATGTGCAAACCATGGCTTTGCGCGATATCAATTTTACTTTTCACCCCGGGGCAAAAGTAGGCTTTATTGGCGCCACAGGTTCAGGAAAATCTACCTTAGCTAGGCTTTTTTCAGGATTGTATCAACCCACGGAAGGGCGTATTATGCTCGGTAGGCTTGATATGAAAGACATGCCCATGCGCCCTTTTAGAAATTCTGTTGGTTTTTTACCCCAAGATATACGCATTTTCCGTGGCACCATACGACAAAATATTGCCATGGCTTGGCCTTATGAAACGCAATGCCCTGAAGAAGAGATTTTAAATGCTGCCCATCTTGCAGGTGTGCTTGAATTTACTGCTGACCATCCCCTTGGGCTAGATATGCCCATTGGTGAGCGCGGCACGGGTCTTTCTGGTGGTCAAGCCCAGTCAGTGGCCTTGGCAAGAGCTTTGCTTGGCAATCCGCACACGCTCATTTTAGACGAACCGGCAGCGCAAATTGACGGAGCGTCAGAACAAAGGCTTGTGCAAAGATTGGCTCCTATCTTAGTGGATAAAACTGTCATTCTTTTTACTCACAAAGCCACCATGTTGCAGCTTGTGAATAAAGTTGTGGCTCTTGATAAAGGCATCTTAGTTTGGGAAGGAACGGTTCAAGACGCTGTAAAGAAAATCACACAATAATAAAATATACTTATGAAAAATAACGCCAAATCATTACCCCCACAACAAATACCTGCAAAGTCCACATTTTTGCAGAAAATATTACGTTTCTGTACGCCATTTTCTCCGGACGTGCAGGAAAAAAACGTAGAAAAGTCTTCCATTAAACTTGTTTGGGGCAGTTTTTTTGCACTGGGTATTTTGCTCATTTGGGCCGGCTTTGCCGAAATCGACCAAATGGCTCGTGGCATTGGTCAGGTTGTTCCATCTCAAAGGGTACAGCAAATCCAAAACCTAGAGGGCGGTATTGTCAATGAAATATCTGTGCGAGAGGGTGAACAAGTATCAAAAGATCAGATTGTTATGCGTATTGACAATGAAAGCGCCGGCAGTCAATACCGCGAAGCGCTCATCCGCAGCCTTGAATACGAAGCAAGCATTGCCCGACTAGAAGCACTCATAAGCGATACTGAACCCAAATACTCAGAAAAAGTCCTTGAAGATGCTGAACTTGTTAGCCGACAAAATAAATTGCTTCAAGCCGCACAAGAAAAAAATGAAGCTGAATTGCAAGTTTTACAATTACAAAAAGAATCCAGCCAGCGCGAGGCAGATGAACTTAAAGAAGTAAAAAAACAATCGCTTACTGGCTTACAACTCATAGAAAAACAAAGAGCTTTAGCTTTACCCGCTCTGAAAGCTAAAGCCTATTCCGAATTGGAATTCTTAGATATCGAACAACGCCTACAATCGGTAAAAACCGAATTGGCAAGCCTTGAACATTCCATTCCGCGACTGGAAGCCATAGCCAAGGAAGCAGAAGAACGCATGCGCTTGCATAAAGCAGAGCTAAAAACTCAATATAGACATGAACTTAACGAAATACAAATTCAGCTTCTTTCCTTGCGTGAGCTATTAAGTGCCGGTGGCGACAAGGTAAATCGCACCGAAATGCGCTCACCCGTGCGTGGCATTGTAAAGGCCATCTATGCCAACACCGTGGGAGGTGTTGTGGCGCCAGGTGCTACAGTAATGGAGGTAGTGCCCCTTGGCGATTCGCTCATTATTGAAGCAAAATTCAGCCCTGCAGACATAGCCTTTGTTTATCCCGGGCAAAAGGCGCATGTTCGCCTAACAGCTTATGATTTTTCAGTATATGGCGGCATGGATGCCACTGTTGAAGCCATAAGCGCCGACACATTGCAAAATCAACAAGGCGATACTTTTTATAGGGTAAAAGTACGCACCAATAGTGCCACCTTGACCCATAGTGGTCAGGAATTACCCATTATTGCCGGCATGTTAGCAGAAGTTGACATACTCACCGGTAAAAAAACTATTTTAGACTATCTTCTCAAACCCTTATTCAAGGCTCAGCAAAGAGCTTTTAGGGAAAAATAGCTATGAAAGAATACATGTTACGATTATTGCGCGGCAAAGGATTACGTTTCATAGCAGGAAGTTTTCTTTGCTGCATCATGATGGTACTCTATGTTTTACAGCCTGGAATATTGCAACAAAGCGATAGGCTCATTTATGACATTTTTTTGCGTGCTAATGGTGGCGGCACCCCTTCGCCCACTCCGGCTCTCATTGACCTTGATGAACAAAGTTTACAGGAGTTTGGTCAATGGCCTTGGCCGCGTCACTTAGTGGCTAAGCTTGTTTCCATTCTTACAGAATCAGGCGCAGCTTCCATTGGGCTTGACATACTTCTGGCAGAACCCGACTCAACGTCCATGAAGAATATCCAAAATTCCTTTAAACGCCATTTTGATATTAATATTCCCTTGGACTCTATACCAACAAACTTACAAGACAATGACCTTATTTTGGCATCCATAGTAGCGCAAACACCTACCATTCTAGGTGCCTATACCCGCTTTACCGGCGAAACTATTCCCCTGCCTAAAGATTTACCTGTCACGGAAGGCATTGTAGATCGCCTTTTACCAAATGGAAAAAATCCTCGCCAATTTCTTCTTAAAGCACCAAGTGCCACTCTGCCCCTTCCCGAATTGCGTCAAGTAGCCCCCATGGGAAGCCTAAATGTGGCGCCGGACTCTGACGGCATTATCCGCTCTGTGCCTCTTATAATTCAATCAGATGGTCGTATATTTATATCTTTATCTTTGCGTTCACTCATGCGCGGCATGGGCATAAACACCCTCATGCTTGTGGGAGGCCCAGACGGCCTTCAAGCTTTGCGCTTTGGCAGCTACACAGTACCGGTAACGCCCGATGGACGCTTTATGGTTCCCTTTCGTGGGCCTCGCGGCTATTATCCCACATTTAGAGCCGCCGATATTTTAAACAGAAAAATACCGCCAGAAGAATTGCAAGGTCGTGTTTTTATAGTTGGAACTTCCGCCCCCGGCCTTTTGGATATTCGTGCTACTCCCTTTGACTCTGTGTATCCGGGAGCTGAAGTGCACACCACTGTCATTGACGCCATCTTGAGTAAAAGGCATATAGTCATGCCCTCTTGGATTCCCGGCGCACAAATTGCGAGCATAGGCCTTGTGGGTTTGCTCGGCACAGGTATTTTTGGCATGGCTGCAGCCAGTGTTTATTTGCCCATATTGCTCTTGCTTGTGAGTGGTTCCCTTTGGGGAAGCTGGTCTGTTTTTCAAGAAGGTATTTATATTTCCCCGTTATATACTCTGCTTACCGTCACAGCTCTTGCCGTAGTTTTGCTTGCCGTGCGCTTTTGGCAAGAAGCACAGCAAAAGCGCACCCTGCGCAATGCCTTTAGCCGATATATTGCCCCAGATATGGTGGCTCGTATTGTGGACAGAGGCGAAGCTGTGCTTGCTGGTGAAGAAAGAATTGCCACACTTATGTTTACAGATATCCGCGGTTTTACCACCATGTCCGAAGGTCTTTCTCCTGACCAAGTTGTGGGAGCGCTG
>CAYJHG010000010.1:5425-14963 GCA_964369535.1 uncultured Desulfovibrionaceae bacterium | reverse complement strand
AAGCGAAATCTGACGCAGAGATATGTAAAAAGGCGCATTTGACGACACTATCTAATAAGGCATTACCTGAGTTTCTTTGTACTATTACATTGAAGTGTATAAAATTTTTTGTTTGCATCCATTGTTTTACTTTGTTTAGTCTTTATTACACAAGGGATTAACCATGAAATGGCAAAAATTTTTTTTTGATAAACAAGATTATGAGCTTCTTGCTTTTGTGAATAAATTTGCATTAATGCAAGGAAAAAAGCACGCTAATTTTGAAATTCTAGACAGCAATCTGCACCCACATGGCATAAAAACCCTTGCCCTTTCACGCGAAATGCGCGTTGCTAACGCTGTTATTCGTTTTTTAGACAAACTTGATGTTGGAAAAAGTGAAGAACGATTAATAGCTCTACAAGCACTTTATGATGACGTTCTTAACAGCGCAAAAACTGACTATCGACGCAACACAGCCCGTATTCTTGTGGAAATCATGAAGGATATAGTGCGCAATCACGGCAAAGTGCAACATCAATTACAATTAGCTCATAGTTTTCGACGTGCTGCTCAAGGCAACCCCTATGTGGTCAGATTTTTTCTTGATTATTACGGCTTGGTAGAAATGCCCGAAAAATGGAATCAACTTGTTTTTGACCACAATATCCACGATTTACACAGCCACGGTTCTAAAAACCCCACTCATCTTATTATGGATGCTTGGCTGCAAGGTATACGCTATTTAACTATTGTTTATTATAATTATGTTGAAGAAGATGTTGCTTTTGAAATTTTAAAAGCAGCTGAAATTGTGGGCATTCAAGCGCGAATTGGGATTGAATTTTCTGTGCCCTTTAATGACAAATTCATACAATTTGTTTGGTCACCGCGCTATGCCGCGCACAGCGATATTTTCCTACAATTTTTGCAAGATCCTCCCATGCAACGTCTTTTGCAGATGGGGCGACAATCCTCTGCTTGGCGGCAAAGCTATACCTTTGATTTGGTTAATGTTTGGAACACAAAACACAAATTTACTCTTGCTCAAGACTTTGCATTTGAAGACAATATTCCCTTGGTATCTCTTGATGCTTTTAAATCTTTTGTGGGTAATGGCCATGCAACAGCTGAGCACCTTTGTGAATTTATTTATGACCAACTTTCTGCTACTTTTGACGCACATGTTAAAGTTATTAATGAAAAAGAAGACAATGACTTATGCATTTTTAAATCTTTAAGCGTTGAACTTTTATATGAAAAATATTTATGCCCTGCACAAAACACTGAACTTCTTTTACTAAGGCAAGAAGAAGATGAGCAAGCTAAACCTCCTCTTTTAAGCTATAGTCCTGTTCTTTTATTAGACTGGCTTACGACTTTGCGTCCAAACTTTCTTATTACCTTAAATGTTGCTGGCTTAAGTGTTGAAGATTTTTTAGAAATTTTGTGGCAGTGTAATGGCATGATTACCCATATTGAGCTTTACAATCAAAGAAAATGGCACAATGGGAAACTTCTTAATTTTCAAGACCTTTGCACTTTGCGCAATAGTATTAATTCTGCAAGTATTCCAAAACTTAAATATAATATTTTAAGCATATTACGAAAAAGAGAACAATATGGCCCTTATGAGAATGAGAATGAAGAGCTACACAAAAAGCACTGCGAGCTTTTGCGCGAAATTTTACGCAACATCCCAACGTTGAAAAACTTTTACTCTATTCGCCCCTTGCGTACTCGCATGGGAACAAGCAGTACCGGCCGCAAAGGCAGCGAATACCACATGGGCATAGCCTTTCTTGATACATTACCTCCAAGGGCTGTGAAAGCTCTTCAAAATAATAATGCCGGGCAAAATATTCCCTTTCATATCGATTTACAGCAGCAAGTCAATTATTCACCTTCCCCCCACATGAAGAAAAATTCTTTCTTTGCACGATTATCTAATATCATTCCCTGTTTTAAGCACCTTGCTTATCAAAAGAAATCTCAATGGCTTTCACAATCATCTACTGCTTCTTACAATGCTAATGGAAATTTAGCTTTGCTTGGGGCTGTGCGTAAAAATCGTTTGCGCCACTATGAGCGTAGTGTAAATGCAAAGTATACAAGTACGCACTTTCTAAATACCACTGTTGCTAATATTTTAAAAGTATTAGCAGGATTTATACCTGCAGCTTTAGCTTTTCAGTATACGCAAAGCTGGTGGTTTTTGGCTTGGTTTGGGCCCATAATTTGGTTTGCCATTACTGGCTGTCGCAACATTTTTCAGGCAGTTATTGCGGGTCGAGGTTTTAATCCTTCAAGTTTATTACGTTGGAATGATTATGTAAATTGGTCACGGCTTTGTGATTCTTTGCTCTATACCGGCTTTTCTGTGCCCATTTTAGAATTGGGTGTTCGTACCCTTTTGCTACAAGATGCTCTAGGCATTAGCGTAGCAACGCACACAGTTTTGGTGTACACTGTTATGTCTGCTGTCAACGGCTGCTATATTGCTTGGCATAATATTGTACGCGGTTTGCCCAAAGAGGCCGTCATTGGAAATCTTTTTAGGTCTGCCCTATCCATTCCCATGGCTATCTTCCTTAATGGGGTTATACTTTATTTCTTGCGTCAGGTTTTAGGTGTAGCAGATCCACAAAGCATTATGACCATGTCTTCCGCTATTATTTCCAAATTATCTTCTGATATTGTAGCCGCAATCATTGAAGGTTATGCCGATCATAAAAATAATGTTCGCATACGCTCTTGGGATTATAAAACTAAAATTCAACAAATGTTCCAAGTTTACGTCAGCTTAGAGCTCTTGTATCCTGAAGAAGATGTGTTCATGCTTATTGCAAAGCCCAAAGTTGTTTTAAAACGTCTTGAACATGCGCACCCTCATTTGTATAAGGCTTACATAATAACTGCCTTGGATTTTATGTATTTTTGGTTTTATAGGCCACGCGCACACGAAGTTTGCAAAAGATTTTTGAACAATTTAAGCGCTGAAGAACGACTGATTTTTATGCGCATGCAGTTGGTGCTTACCTGTGAACATAAAATTAGCAAAGCTCTTGTAAGTGGCCTTGTGGGCAAAAATTTTGGTCGTGCTCTTTCTTTTTATTTAGACAAAAATAATTCTTATTTTAAACAAATTAAAAAAATCATTGCCTTAGATACAAAAAAAATCAATGACGCAAAACAATAATAATCTTGCTAAACCTGCTTTGCGTAATGGCTTTTCCACAGGTTCCGCCGCAACCGCCGCAGCTATGGCCGCCCTTTTTATAGCCCTTGACGGTCGAGAATGCGCTTTAGCAAACCCTATATCTATACCATTGCCACCCACGGCCATTGATTTTGCCTATAAAAGACTTTCTATTCCCATTAAGCATTGCTCTTTGCTAAAACCTGCCAAGCTTGATAATGCATGGCAGGCCACTGCAACTGTGCAAAAAGACGGTGGTGACGACCCCGATGCTACACATATGGCACTTATTGTGGCTCATGTCCGCCTTTGTAATACACACAATGACATTAAAATTCTTGGCGGAACTGGCATTGGTCGTATAACTTTGCCCGGGCTTCCTTTGCCTGTGGGCAGCGCTGCCATAAACCCTGCTCCTCTTGCCCAAATTAGGCATGGACTTTGCGAGATTGCCCATGCTTTTGGCTATAAATCCGGTATAGAAGTTTCCATTTCAGCGCCACAGGGTGAAAAAATAGCCTTGAAAACTTTTAACTCACGTTTGGGTATAATAGATGGTATTTCCATACTTGGCACCCAGGGCACTGTAAAACCCTATAGCCATGCTGCTTTTAAGGCTACTATTTTACAGGGCTTGTCTGTTGCCAAAGCCAGCCATTGCCAAAACATCTTTTTGAGCACAGGCCGAAGATCTGAACGTTTTTTGCAAGAAAAATATCCTCATTGCGCTGCACAATCTTTTGTTCAAGTGGCAGATTTTGCGAAATTTTCTTTAGAGAATGCTGCGAAATACAATTTTGAAAATATTACTTGGGCATGTTTTTTTGGTAAGTTAGTTAAATTGGCTCAAGGTCATGCCTATACCCATGCACATAAATGTCACATCGACTTTAATTTGCTTGCAAAGTGGTGCGATAGCGCCGGACTTTTCTTGCCAGACATTTCGCATTGCATTACTGCCAACCATGCTTTAGAGCAGATTTTAGCATCGCCTAACGTAGAGATCAGAAACAATGTTTTACAAAGTATTTGTTTAAAGGCAGCACATATTGCTTCAGACTTTGCCCAAAGACCCATTTCCTTACACCTTTTTCACCTAGATGGAAGAGAACTCACATGCATACAAAAAATATCCATGTCATAAGCATTGCCCCTCCTTCAAATGATGGTACAACACAATACACCTTAGACCAGTATCAACATTTTTTAGATAATTACCCGTGCATTGTAGCAGGTAAAAACATAGCTGCACACATTTCCTTGCCTAGTTCGTGTGATTTTTTACCACTGTCCGAAGCTTTGCAAAACGATTTTTCAGCTATAAAACAATTACTCGTGGAGGGAAAGAAAGTCATTTTTTTGTGCCATGGTGACCCTTTGTATTTTGGTATTGGTGCTACACTTATACAGACTTTTGGACATGACACAGTTGCCATACACAGCCACGGCAATTCCTTAAGCATTATGCAAAGAATTTGCCATCAAGCAGGAATTGCATGGCATAATGTTTTGCACGTTTCCTTGCATGGGCGAAATCAAGCTAAACACTGGCATCAATTATTTATTGCCCTTTTTGCCAATAAGCCCATTTGCATTCTGACTGATTCACAATCTACGCCTCAGCGTATTGCTTATGAGGCCATGCAAAGAGGTGCTAAGGGTTCTTTTTACATTTTTGAGCGATTTAGTTTTGATGATGCCCGCTTTGAACAAATACATATTTATGAACTGGCAAAAAATGCTTCACGTGAAACAATGCACCCCTGCACACTTTTATTTTTGCCAGACACTGAAGCAACAAGGCCCCATTTGGGCTTGCTTGATGCTCAGATAAAGCACGAAAAAAATCTTATAACTAAAAGCAGCGTTCGCGCCACTGCTCTTTCTTTGCTGCAGCTACACAAAAATTCTTGCCTTTGGGATGTTGGATCAGGATCTGGTGCCTTAAGCGTTGAAGCTTCGGCTTTGGTCTATGAAGGGCACATTGTAGCCATAGAAAGCAATATTGAACGCGTTAGACTCATAGAAGAAAATAGGTTGAAATACTGTGCTTCAATTATAGATATTTGCCATGCCCATGCACCTTATGGCTTAGACGACCTACCAAGACCGCAAAGAATTTTTATGGGTGGCGGCTTGCACAAGGCTGATGCAAAAGCATTTCTAGAAACATTTTGCCACGCCCTTGAACCTGGAGGCCGCATTGTTTTGAGCTGTGTTTTGCTAGGCTCTTTGCATAAAGTTCAAGTTTTTTTCAAACAAAAAAATTGGAATATGGAAATTGTACAAGTAGCAACAAGCGCAACACAACCATTAGATACAGATGTACGACTTGTGCCCATTAACCCAGTTTTTTTAGTAGCTGTGCAAAAACCTCATTAAAAAAAGCCCACTTCAAGAGTAGGCTTTTAGTGATTTAAAATATTTTTACCTTGGTAAGTTTGTGTTTCTAGAGAACCACGCCAAAGACATTTTATACACTCATATATTTTACACGCTCAGACTATTTGTTCTCTAGTGCCATTTCAAACGCACGCTTGAAAAGTTCCATAGGCAAGGCACCACGCACCACTAAATTATTTACAAGGAAGTGCGGCGTTCCTTCAATATTTAAATTTTGGGCGTCTTCTAAATCTTCTTTTAAAATATCTTGTGCCTTTTTGCTTTTAGCGTCTGACATGAGCTTTTTAATATTAAGCCCAACCTCTTTAGCCTTTTCTTTCATAAAAGCTTCACCTTTTTCTAGCAACTGCGCTCGCTCTTGAAAAAATATGTCGTAAAGCTCCCAAGCTTTTTCTTCAGACTGAAATCCTGCAGCTATAACATATTCTGATGCCATAATAGCTATAGGGCTATTGCTCATGGGCGTATGCTTAAAAACCAAACGCACTTTATTATCATAAAAAGACATAAGCTCAGAAAGATTTGCCGCACCCTGAGCACAATAAGGGCATGTGAAATCAGAAAATTCAATTACGGTGATGGGTGCATTGTCAGGCCCTAAACTTGGCCTATTATTCAAATTTACCTTTTTGGGAACTTTCATGTCTTCTTCCCAAGCAGCTTCAAGACTGCGCAATCTTTTTTGAGTAGAACCGTCTTGAGCAATATCGAGCACAACTTCACTATGCTTGCGCAATACATTAATTACCAAATCCGGCCTTTTTTCAAAAATTCTTTGCAACTGCTTTATGAGTTCAGCATCACTTTCTGCAGCACAAGAAATCATGGGCGCGTGACAAATTAACAATGCAGCAAATGAGCCAGCAATAAATTTTTTATATTTTTTCATATAAAATCTCCTAAAAATATTTCTTTTTAACGTACTTTCTGATTTATATAGTAATGAATTTATGGTTTTTGTAAAGATGAAATTCAACTTAAGGATAACAACAACGCTATTGACGCAAAGTCATTGCTCAACTAAAACTAAAAAAAATGACCTACAAAATTGTTTGTTTCACATGAAACAATACCAAAAAAGGAGTTGCTTGTGGCCAGAATTATTGCTGTTGCTAATCAAAAAGGTGGTGTAGGAAAAACTACAACATCAATTAACCTTGCAGCATCACTTGCTATTATGGAAAAAAAAGTTCTTCTTATAGACTGTGACCCCCAAGCAAATTGCACAAGCGGCATAGGGGTGCAGCCAGAAGAAATCAATGGCACAGTTTACACCGCATTGTATGAGCCAGATAAAGCCATGCAATTTGTGACCGAAACCATAACCCCATTTTTGCACATTTTGCCAGCCACCACAGACCTTGTGGCAATGGAACTTGAACTTGTAGACAAAATGGGACGCGAATATTTTTTGCGCGAATGCTTAAAAAATCTTGATCCACATTATGATTATATTATCATTGACTGCCCGCCTTCTTTAGGGCTTATCACATTAAATGCCCTTTGTGCTGCAAATGAAGTGCTCATTCCATTACAATGCGAATTTTTTGCACTTGAAGGCATTGTCAAGCTATTACAAACATATGAACAAGTTAAAAAGCGACTTAACCCGCATTTAAAGCTGCTTGGCGTGGTGCTTACCATGTATGATGTACGCAACAAACTGGCCAAAGAAGTAAAGAACGAAGTACGGCGCTGCTTTCCTGATCATTTGTTTGAAACAGTAATCCCAAGGAATGTTCGACTTTCTGAAGCGCCTAGCCATGGTAAATCCATTATTCACTATGACATAAAATCTAAAGGAGCAGACGCTTACTTAGGACTTGCCAAAGAAGTAGTGCTCAGAAAAGCTTCGCGCTAAACTATGCGGGAGTACATTCAAAAACAACTTTGCGGTGAAAGTGTTTTTTGCGAACTGTAGCGCCACACCTACAAAGAAAAACCAATAGCCCGCCAAAGTTAGCATTGGTTAAGTGAAATGGGTGACTGGCATCATTTTCAAAGTCTTCGGTGCTAGCACCGCAGGAATCGCAGTGCACATGACCTTCAAAAGGATAGGTAAAGTCCCAAAACTCTTTGAGCTCTCTTAATCCATCAAGGGGTTCAGGTTTTGCAAATGGATCTTCTACAGGCTGCATGGAAGCGGCCACGGCAACGACATGATTTTCTACTTTGTTCCATAAATCCATGGAAAGTTGCACCGATTGGCAATGTCCATCTTTAGTAACAATGTATAATATAGACGTATTTGGCTGAGACATAAATTCTCCTAAAAATTATATGAGTAAAAAACTATGAACACACAATCACGCATGGGCAGAGGACTGGATGCACTTTTTGGAGGTGCCAATGAAGACGAAAACGACGTAGTCAATATAAGCACACTACCAATTAAAGAAATTGTACCAAACCCTAATCAACCAAGGCAACATTTTTCTCCTGAAAGCCTTGATGAATTGGCAGCCTCCATAAAACAGCAAGGCATTATACAGCCTCTTTTAGTACGGCCAAAGCCACAAAGCAAGCTTTATGAAATTGTTGCCGGCGAAAGGCGTTTTCGGGCTGCAAGCCTTGCGGGCCTTTTGGAAGTACCTGTTTATATTCGTGACCTTAATGACGAAGAAGTAATGGCTGCAGCACTCATTGAAAATATTCAACGAGAAAACTTATCACCCATAGAAGAAGCCAAAGCGCTGCAATCATTAAGAGAAACATATAAAATTACACAAGAAGAACTTTCTGCAAGACTTGGTAAAAGTCGCTCTGCCATAGCCAATGCCTTGCGCCTTTTGCAGTTAAGTGAAGCTGCGCAAATTGATTTGCAACAAGGACACATTAGTGCAGGCCATGCCAGAGCCTTGCTAAGCCTTGCGCACGACCAAGAAGCTCTAGAAAATTTACGCAACAAAATTAAACATGAAAATCTTACTGTGCGCGAAGCTGAAGATGCTGCCATTTTCTACAAAGAAAACCACTGCTTACCATGGGATCACATGCAAGCTGAGTCAGAAGAAAAAAATAATGAGCAAGAAGCAGCATTGGAAAGCACAGATGATACAGCCCTTGAAAATGTTCAGGAACAAAAGCAAAGCATATCCCGAAGGGCAAAGCCTGAATATATAAAACAATTACAAAAGAAGCTTAAAAGCCATTTGGCCTTAAAAACAAGTATTAATGGCGACACAGAAAGAGGTCGAATAACCTTAACCTATACAAATGCCGAAGAATTGCAAAAAATATTAGAACACATGGGTCTTAAACAAGATTAAATTATAGTGCACACAAGTGGCTAGGGTTATGTTTCACGTGAAACTTGCTCTAGCCTATTTTTTTTACAACACTCACAAACATTCCTTCAAGCCATGGATGCTCATGCGGCGTCTGCCATGCATAACATAACTTTGCGCAAGGTTCTTTTTGCAAAAAATTTTGTATCAAATTTTCATTCTCTTCGGGATTTAAAGTGCATGTAATATAGACCACATGCCCCTGCACAGAAAGTAAGCTAAAAGCTTTTTTCAACATTTCTTTTTGTAGTTCACAAAGCTTAGAAAGAGTAGCAAGATTACGTCGCTTGCGTATTTCTGGTCGTCTAGCCAAAGTTCCAAGCCCTGAACAAGGAACATCTAATAAAATATTGCCCTGCCAAGCACTGAAGGCAGGCATTGTAGCAGACATTAAAGCGACAGGAACTTTATGCTTAAGCCTTTGCGCACTGGCCTGTAATTGGTGCAATCGATAAGGCGAAATATCAGAAGCTAAGCCAACGTCAATACCATGCTCTAAAAGCCAAAAAGTTTTGCCGCCTTGCCCGGCGCAAGCGTCCCAAAAAGGCAAAAGCTTAAGATCCGGAACAGCACAAAAAATTTGCTGCATAACACATTGAGTACCTGCAGATTGCCAAGAAAGAGCCCCCAAAGCATGCCATGCATCAAGAGTTTTACCCATAATTTGCTT
>CAYJHG010000010.1:0-5325 GCA_964369535.1 uncultured Desulfovibrionaceae bacterium | reverse complement strand
ACTGAGCCCATGCGCTGACCAAAGAGTTTTTTAGTATAAGCAACAGCAAAATTAACAGTGGCATGGTGTGGTACTTTATCTAAAAATAAAAGCGCATACACAGAAAGACCTAAGACAAGTTGCAATTCCAAGGGCAACTTTTGACGCTTAGTTAACAAAGTGTCTAAAATAGCATCAATTCGCAAGGCATAACGACAATAGCCATAAACAAGCTCAGTACAAAGAGCAGTTTCTTTATGATCAAGAGGATATTTAACAAAGTGATCGTGCAAAACAGCTTGCAAAGGCAAGGTATCACCCAAGGATTTAAGAACCATTATGGCTAATGTTCTGGAACAAACAGAAGAATTAAGAAAAGACTTATGCGACATTTTGAGGACTTGCAGAAGTAAAAAGCTTCAAAGCGTCTTCAAGCAAAGAAACATTAACAAGAGTATTTAAACAAGGGCCATAAGGTCGATCGTTAATAATGCCAAAAACAGGTATGGGATATGTGTCTTGAATTCCGGAAGTTAGGTCGCGCTCACAAGCAACAGCTAAAATAAGCTTGGGCTTTTTTTCCACAACAATACGCCTTGCTATGGTGCCCCCTGTGGCAATGACCATATGAAAACCCCACGTTTTTTGTAATTGCCTAAGTTCACCAATAGTGCATAAACCGCAACATTCGCAATGGTCAACGCTATAAGTAAGCCTATGTTTACATACACTATTTTGTAAGCAATGGGGCAAAAGCAATAAAATCTCATCTGGTGCAACTTTATGCTTGGCGCTGAGCACCATTTCATTATTCACCTTAACAAAAGACAATCGAATGCTTTCGCGAGAAAGGCGCAAAGCCCTGCCAAGCAATTCCATGAGCGGAAAAATAAGCTTAACAACAAGGCCACGAATTCGCCGAATGCCAAACACAGGTTTACCTGTGTACACATGGTAGCCAAGAGCAACACAAACAAAAGTAAGCCCAAATATAAGAAGAGCACTTAAAAAACCTAAAATATACGGAAGGCTTTCATGGATGGCAGAAAGGCCAACTAAGGGTATAATCCATAAAATAAGAATGATACTGCAAGACAAAAAGCATGTGGCACCCATAAGCCCTAAAAAAAGCCTTTTGCCATTGCCGCCATACTGAGTACGCGGTAAAGAATGAGGATTACGAGTTAAAAAAGGCATAGCAAACCATAAAAAGATTTATTTAACATGAGCCACAATGCCAGGTTCATTACCAAGGTACCCTCGTGCAAAATCCTTAGCAGACATGGCAGACTTATTTTGTGGACGTACTTCATCCAAAATATAGAAGGCATCGGCTGTAGCAATGGCAATATTACCATCGGTAAAAAGGCAAACATCTCCAGCTTGTGGTTGTGGATGGCCTTTTGGCAAAAAACGCTCATAATGGTATAAATTATCGCCCAAAGAACCAGACATGACCTTTATCTCACAATTTTCCTTATTGGGTCTTACAAGGCAAATTTGAGCACCTGGCCAATGCGTGACAGCGCGAATTTGAGCATCTACTTGTAATAATGTTGCATTCCAATTAATTAAGCCATCATTCTTTGTTAGCTTTGGGGCATGAGTTGCTTTTTCATGCTCTTGTGGAACAGAAATGCATTTTCCCTCAGACATTTTTTGCAAAATTTCCACCAAGGCCAAGGCTCCAAGTTCAGCCAGAACCTCATGCAGGGAAGCTGCAGTATGTCTCTTTATGGGTAAAGCCCATATGGTATACAAAGGCCCTGAATCAAGGCCAGCTTCCATATGCATTATACTCACACCTGTTTCCTCTTCACCATCCATAATGGCGCGCTGAATGGGAGCAGCTCCACGATATTTAGGCAATATGGAAGCATGCACATTTAAAGGAGCAATTCTTGGAATATCAAGCACAGATTGCGGCAAAATAAGCCCATAGGCTGCCACAGCTAAAATATCCGGAGCATAAGAAGCTAAAATATCAATATCTTCTTGGTTTTTAAAATTTAATGGTTGGTGTACAGGTATATGATATTCTTCAGCCAAAACTTTAACTGCAGGCGCCACAAGCTTTTTGCCGCGCCCTGCCGGCCGATCAGGTTGACAATAGGCAGCCTTAACATTGCAGCCATCCCATTTGAGCAAGGTATCTAAAATTTGCGCGGCAAAGGGAGGTGTGCCCATGAAAACAATATTTAGCTTTGACGTTTCAGACATTTCTTAACCTTGCCATCGTATAAAGTGCGACGCAAACGGCTGATATGGTCGATAAAAAGAATTCCATCCAAATGGTCATATTCATGCTGCACCACAATGGCAGGAAAACCTTCGAGTTCAAGCTCAAAAGGATTGCCTTCAATATCAAGGGCAGATATGCGCACGGCTTCATGCCTTTTCACATCGGCTCTATAGCCATGGGGAACAGAAAGGCAGCCTTCTTGTAAACTTGGCACAAGTTCACCCAAAAGCTCCAATTGCGGATTAATGAAAACCCGCAAGTTCGCAGGCTCATCAGTTGCGGAATAATCAGAAACAAAAAGCCTAATATTAACACCAACTTGTGGCGCCGCAAGGCCAACGCCGGGAGCTTCGTACATGGTTTCAGCCATATCCGCAACCAAAAGCTTGATGTCACTTGTTATAACATCAATGGGCACACTTTTTTGAGCTAAGCGTGGGTCAGGATAGGTAAGCAATTCAAGTAAGGCCATATAATTCTCAAGATTCAGGGTTTTCTTTAGCTTTTTCGCGCAAACGAAGACCTAATTCGCGCAATTGCACATTAGAAACTTCACCGGGAGCGCTGGTCAACAAGCAAGTGGCTTTTTGGGTCTTGGGGAAGGCTATAACATCGCGTATACTTGGAACATTGCAAAGCAACATCACCAAACGGTCAAGGCCAAAGGCAATTCCGCCGTGCGGTGGGGCGCCATGCTCCAAAGCTGTCATAAGAAAACCAAATTGCTCTTGAGCATCTTCTTCTGTAAAGCCAAGGGCTTTAAACATATTCTTTTGCACTTCACCTGAATGGATACGAATGGAACCGCCACCAACTTCGCTGCCGTTTAAAACCATGTCATAGGCTCTGGCCTTAGCTTTGGCAGGATCATCGACCATAAGCTGCATATGGCCTTCTGCCGGAGAAGTGAAAGGATGGTGACAAGCCATATAACGATTTTCTTCAGCATCATATTCATACAATGGAAAATCAGTAACCCACAAGAAATTAAAACTATTTTCAGGAATAAGCTTTAAATATTCACCCAAATGCACGCGCAAATTACCCAAAGCAGCATTCACCATGCCACTTTCACCGGCTTGGAAAAAGGCTATGTCACCCACTTGCAAATCCAAGGCTTTTTGAATGCCTGCTTTTTCCTCTTCAGATAAAAATTTAGCAATGGGTGATTGCCATTCATTTTCTCGAACTTTAATCCAAGCCAAACCTTGTGCGCCGTAAATTTTAACAAATTCTGTAAAATCATCAATTTCTTTGCGACTCAAACTTTCACCACCGGGCACTTTCATACCTTTAATAAGCGCAGCCGAAGCAAAAAGTTTAAAACCAGATCCGCGCACAACTTCGGTAATATCTACTAACTCAAGGCCAAAACGAGTATCAGGCTTATCAACACCGTATTTCTCCATGGCAGTATCATAAAGCATGCGTGGGAAAGGTAGAGGAATATCAATATTTTTCACATCTTTAAACACACGCGCCATGAGCCCTTCGGCCATATGCATAACTTGCTCTTCATCCACAAAGCTCATTTCAATATCAATTTGCGTAAATTCAGGCTGACGATCAGCACGCAAATCTTCATCACGAAAACAACGAACAATCTGATAATACCTGTCCATGCCAGAAACCATAAGTAATTGCTTAAAAATTTGCGGAGATTGTGGCAAAGCAAAAAATTGACCACTGTTAACGCGACTAGGAACCAAAAAATCACGCGCTCCTTCTGGCGTAGAACGGGTAAGAACAGGCGTTTCTACTTCAAGAAAATCAAGCTCATTCAAATAATTGCGTACAGACTGAGCAACTTTGTGGCGAGTTTTAAAAACTTCAGCCATGCGTGGCCTGCGCAAGTCTAAATAACGCCATTGCAAACGCAAATTTTCTCCGGCTTCGCAGCGATCTTCAATGGGAAAAGCAGGCGTTTTAGAAGTATTCAAAAGTTTCCATTCATGCACAACAATCTCAATATCACCTGTAGACATTTGCGCATTGGCCATACCATCTGGGCGTGGGCGCACTTTGCCTTTTATGGCAAACACATATTCTGCACGCAAAATATACGCTGTTTCATGCGCCTTTGGTGCTATTTCGGGGCTAAAAACCACTTGAGTTAAGCCATAACGATCGCGCATATCAACAAAAATTAAACCACCGTGATCACGACGATATTGCGCCCAACCCATAAGGCAAACCTCTTGCCCGTCATTGCTTAAATTCAAATCGGCACAACTATGGCTTCGCTGCCAATCGCCTAAGGAAGTGATATATTGTTGATGTTCTTCTTGTATATTAACATTTTGTACATTGACATTTTGGTCATCGACTTGTTGGATCATTATTCTTACCCGTGGCTCTTGTTTACGTTAGAATTAAAAAAGGAAATAACATCTGAAAGGGCTACATTTTCTTGGTGGCCGCTTTCCATATTTTTTACACTGACAGTATTTTGCTCCATTTCATCATCACCAATAATGATAGCATATGAAGCATTGCTTTTTCCGGCCTGACGCATTTGACTTTTGAAGCTACCGCCGGGGTGAGAAATATCACCGCAAAAACCGGCATCGCGCAAATCACAAGCAATGGTAAGCGCTCTTGTTGAAGCTGCATCATTATCTGCAAAAACAATATAAAAATGTTTGGGAGGCAAAGGTGCATCTGGCATAAGCATAGCTAAGCGCTCCATACCACAAGCAAAGCCAATACCACTCACATCTGGTCCACCAAGTTGCTTAACAAGGCCGTCATAGCGACCGCCACCAGCAATGGAGGTTTGCGCACCAATGCCACTTGAAACTACCTCAAAAGTAGTGCGGCAATAGTAATCTAAACCTCGAACCAAACGTGCATTAAGCACCACATTAACATTTTTAATGTTTAAAATATGCAAAACAGATTCAAAACTGCTTGAGCAATCTTGGCAGATATGTTCGCTAAATTTTGGTGCATTTTCTGTATGCTCTTTACAAGAAGGTACTTTGCAATCAAGCACACGCAAAGGATTTGTTTCCATACGACGGCGACAATCTTCGCACAAAACATTGCTATCTAATTCACGCAAGTATTGCGTTAATATATTGCGGTATTGCGGACGGCACTCA
>CAYJHG010000009.1:0-15054 GCA_964369535.1 uncultured Desulfovibrionaceae bacterium | reverse complement strand
GCTTGTTCACCAAAAAGGTCTGTTTCTGTTTCTTCGCGGAATGTTGTTTCAATAACACCGGAACGAGCACCGCCCACACCAACGGCATAGGCCAAAGCTTTTTGTAAGGAAGTGCCGGTGGCGTCTTGATGAATAGCCACAAGGCAAGGCACACCGCCGCCTTCGGTGAAGGTGCGGCGCACTAAGTGACCTGGGCCTTTAGGGGCTATGAGAAAAACGTCAACATCTTTTGGGGGTTCGATTTGACCAAAGTGAATATTAAAACCATGGGCAAAAAGCAAGGATTTACCGGCAGTTAGGTGCGGTTTGATGTCTTCGTTATACACAGAGCCTTGCACTTGGTCTGGCAACAAAATCATAATAAAATCAGCTTGTTTTGCTGCTTCTGCGGCAGATACGGGCTCAAAGCCGTGTTCTTTGGCAAGGTCGTAATTGGCACTGCCGGGACGCTGACCCACAACAACATTAATGCCTGAATCGCGCAAATTTTGCGCATGTGCGTGGCCTTGGCTACCATATCCGATGATGGCTATGGTTTTATCCTTTAAAAGGTTGATGTCTGCGTCCTTTTCATAATAAACTTTCATGCTGATCCTCAATTTTTACATGCTAAAAGGTTAATAAGCCAACCACATATGAAAGTATTTCATGGGGGCTTTTTATAAAAAATAAAGCATTATTCAGGTTGCATAGAACGGCGCATGGAAACTGTGCCTGTTCTGGCAATTTCTTTAATGCCAAATCGTTGAAAAAGGTTAATAATGGCAGCAAGTTTTTCTTGATTGCCTGTGGCTTCGATGGTCATTTCGCTGTGGCCAACATCCATAACGCGGCAGCGAAAAATTTCTACAGTACGCAAAATTTCGCCACGGTTAGCTCCTTCGGCATGTACCTTAATAAGCATCATTTCACGACCCACTGCACAGTGGTCTGTAAAATCCACAACCTTGATAACATTTATAATTTTATGTAGTTGTTTTATTATTTGTTCAATAATTTTTTCATCACCAGAGGTGGAAATGGTCATATGTGAAACGCCTTTTTCTAAGGTTGGCGCCACATTTAAAGATTCAATATTAAATCCTCGACCGCTGAAAAGCCCAGCCACGCGTGACAATACGCCGGGTTCATCCTCAACTAAGACAGAAAGTACGTGTTTCATGTTTTTGACTCCTACACCAGAAGCATTTCGTTTAAAGCAGCCCCTGCCGGAACCATGGGATACACATTTTCTTCAGGTTCTACCGTTACGTCAATAATGGCAGTGTTGGGTGAAGAAAGAGCTTTTTCTAATATAGCATCCATATCTGCAGCCTTGGTTATGCGATAGCCTTCAGCACCATAAGCTTCGGCAAGCTTAACAAAGTCAGGCTGGGCTTCCATATTGGTAAAGCTGTAATTCCTTTTATAGAAAAGCTCTTGCCATTGGCGAACCATGCCAAGATTACGATTGTTGAGAATAAGAATTTTCACAGGCAATTTATTTTCGATGGCTGTGGCCATTTCTTGGATATTCATTTGAATGGAGCCGTCACCTGCCACATTCACCACCAAGGTATCAGGAAAGGCAAATTGAGCACCGATGGCAGCCGGAAAACCATAGCCCATGGTGCCAAGCCCACCGGAAGTGAGCAGGGTGCGTGGTTTATCAAATTTATAAAATTGCGCTGTCCACATTTGGTTTTGCCCAACTTCTGTGGCAATGATGGCATTACCCTTACTTATGCGGTATAATGCTTCAATAACAGCTTGGGGTTTGATATGCTCACTCTCGCTACCATAACTGAAGGGGCGCTGTGTTTTCCATGTGTTTAGCTGTTCAAGCCAAGGTTCATGGGTGCTTTTCCAATCTTTATCATCTTTGCGATTTCTGGCAATTTCAAGCATACCTTCCAATGCATTACAACAATCACCAACAACAGGCACGTCTACTTTCACATTTTTTCTGATACTTGTGGGATCAATGTCAATATGCACAATGCGCGCTTTGGGGGCAAAATCGGCAATGCGACCTGTAACACGGTCATCAAATCTTGCACCAACAGCCACAAGCACATCAGCATTATTCACAGCCATATTAGAAGCATAGCAGCCATGCATACCCACCATACCAAGCCAAAGGGGAGATTTTCCGGGAAAACCACCAAGCCCCATGAGTGTGCCTGTTACAGGAATATGTAATTCTTCTGCTAGGGCTTGTAAGGCAGGTCCGGCATTGGATGTAATAACACCGCCACCAATTAAAAGTAAGGGGTTTTTTGCACCAATAAGTGCATCAACAGCTTTACGCAATTGGTTTAAATTTGGTCTGTAGGTGGGATTATAGCTGCGCATGCGCACATCTTCCGGCCAAATAAATTCTGTGGTGGCTTGGCTTATGTCTTTTGGTACGTCCACAAGCACTGGACCTGGGCGACCGGAACGGGCAATATAAAAAGCCTTGCGCAAAACACTTGCCAGTTTTTTAATATCCTTAACCAAGAAGTTATGCTTGGTACAAGGTCTTGTTATACCAACAATATCCACTTCTTGGAAGGCATCGTTGCCTATGAGTGGCGTGTTTACTTGTCCTGTAATAATAACCAAAGGGATAGAGTCACAATAGGCAGTAGCTATACCCGTTACCGTATTAGTAGCACCAGGCCCTGAAGTCACAAGGCAGGTTCCCACCTTTCCGGAAGCACGGGCATAGCCGTCTGCCGCGTGCACAGCGGCCTGCTCGTGGCGTACAAGGACGTGACGAATTTCATTATGGCGTGTTACTTCATCGTATAAATCGATGACAGCTCCGCCGGGATAGCCGAAAACAGTGTCAACGCCTTCGCGCTTTAAGGTTTCAAACAGAATCTGTGCACCAGTCATTAACATTCTTTAGCTCTCCTGCTTTTGCGCATCAAGTAAAGCAACAAGGTTTGTTTTACCTTCAAGCTTTTGCTTTTTTAATTGTTTTAAGGTTTGCTCTTCAGTAGGAGTACGGAAGGGCTTACTTTCGAGTTTTGTAACTTGCTTTGAATATAGAAGGTGATCATCCCAAAGTTCTTTGATTTCGGGATTACTTTCGGCAAGCTTCTCAATAAGTTCCCTGTCGTGTTGTTCCATGATGAATTCTCCTTCGTTAGATGTTAAAAAAAACCTTATCTAAAAGGCTTATTAGCCTGTTGAAAAAAGCGCTTGTAATAAAACAACCTTAAAAAAGGCTAAGTTCTTCATTCTTGCCAGGCTATTTAAAAAATGTAAAAGCAAGGAAGATTACTTTTTTGAGGCACTTAGGGGGTATGATCCTAAGCAACACACAAAAAGGAATCTGACAATGCAGATTTTTCAACGGCCTCTTTTTATAGTGTCATTGCAAATTGCAACATTGACTGTACAACTACCCTGTTTAATAACTCAATACAGATGAGCACAATTATCGGAGAGAAGTCTATGCCACTTGTGTAGGTAAATGGCAACAGTTTTCGTATCCTATAATATACCGGTTCTGTAAGAGTGCGTAATGTACGCACAATAGGGTTATATGGGTCTGGGCGTACCCAAGATAGGAGAGCAGAAATAATTACTACCCAAAAATATACATCTAGCAAACCACCAATAATATAGGCAATTGCACTTACTATATTTGATAAAACAAACATTTTTCTACCTCATGATGCTGGAATTTACTCAAGAAAGTATACGCTTTTCTACACAATCTTGCAATGCTTTAAAATGACTTAAAGTGATGGCAGCTTCAAGCTTTTTATTGCCATATGCTGCAAAACTTACCTGTGCCCCTTTGGCCGCTTCAGCATCATTTAAGCTATCGCCCACAAATATCAAATGTTCTTTGGATATATTCCATTGTTTCATAATATAAAAAATACCGTCTGGAGCGGGTTTTGCTTGCACAAGAGCTGCCGTTACAACGGGATCAAAAAAACCGTGTAAGTGAAAAGTATCAAGTATAGCCGGCATGCCATCTAAGCGGTTTGTGTGTATACCTAGGCGAAGATTTTGTGATTTTGCCCAAATAATAAAATCCATAAAGCCTTCTTCGAGGGTCACAAGGGGCATAATGTCACGAAAATAGTTTACTGCCTCTTTTTGAACCTCATACACTTTATGGTGCAATTCTTTGGGCACAAGATAGGCAAAGGCTTGTTTTACCGTAGCCATATGTGCAAAACTGCATTGCTCTTCTGTCATGGGTGGTAAATCTAAAGCTGCTAATACTTTGTTATAATAGCAAGTATTAGCTTCGCGCGAATTCAAAATCACGCCATCACAATCAAAAATAATCCCTTCAACTTTTGTAGGTAAAAGCGTGTGCGGCGGTTTTGACATTATATTTCCCCCTTAAAGATGCAATGAAACTCTTTACCTAGCCAAGGTTCTTCTGCACTTACTTTGCACTGTAAAATGCTTGCAACTGTAAGATTTGCTTCGCGCCAGGTGTTATCCATATTATGAAGGCCAAATTTTTCTTTGCTTTCTATACTTAAGGGAGAACTGTCCTCAAGTTCTTGTAAGGCTAAAGTCATATCTGTAGAATTGATAATAATGCTTGTTTTTTCAGGCAAGAAAAGAGCCGCATTTTCAAAGACAATTTTCCATGAAGGCAGGGGAGAGTCGGTATTGGCCAAAGAGTTTTCAAGGCTTTCAAGGCCACTTAAAGCCTCATCTTTTTCTACATGCAAAGCTGCCATCAACGAAGAAGCGTTTTTGGTGTATTCTTCACTCAAATCACACACTTCTTTATGGCGTTCTTCTAAAAGCCAAGCCCATAATAAAAATTTTTGCCCAGAATAGAGCATATGTTTTGAGATAGTAATATCACTATTTGGAAGTTGCCCGCTTTCTACAAAGTTTTGCAAGACTTCTTGTTCGTTCAAATCTTGAGCTTTGGCTCTTGGTTTGTCCATAACAATGAGGGCTTGCAAAGGAACGCCAGAAAGGGCAGCTTCGCTCATCATGGTGAGTTCTTGTAAAAAAGCTTGCGCTTCTTTGGGGCTTAGCGGATAGTTTTGTGCTTGCCAATACCCTTGTTCTATGTGAGGCAGCCCGGGCCATATGTGTTGTAAGCTGGGTATATTATTATGTAATATGTGGTTTAACTCTTTATGCAGTAACGGCAGTGTAAATAAGGCGCTCTGGGGCATTTGGCATATCTCCTTTTACAACAGACTGTTATGTTGTTTGTAAACACATTATACGCATAGTTTATGTAAGAAGCAATGTTCAAGCTATGTATAAAATATATTTTTGGATGAACGTGTGTGAGTAGATTTTTTCTACGTTATGGTGTATATCATGTGTTGCAGCTTGACCTTTTGCCTTATGCTGCGTATAGTTATTTAAAATAGTGGAGGAAATATGTTTGGCATTGGGACTCAAGAAATTTTAGTACTACTCGTTATAGCTCTTGTTGTGTTTGGCGCCAATAAGCTACCAGAAATTGGCAATGGTCTAGGTAAAGCCATAAGAAATTTTAAGCGTTCTTCCATTGAACCAGATGAAGTGGACATAACGCCCAAAGACAATTCTTCTGATAAAAATTCTAATTAAATCTTGTTGTAATTATAAGGAGAAAGCATGTTAGCCGAACAAATATCTGTTTTTTTAGAAAATAAGGCCGGCCGTTTGGCTGAAGTTACGCGTACTTTAAGTGAAGCTAGTATCAGTATTCGTGCTTTGTCTTTAGCCGATACTTCTGATTTTGGTATTTTGCGCATTATTGTTGCCGACCATGAAACTGCTAAAAAAGTTCTTAGAGATAAAGGCTTTACAACTGGCCGCACCACTGTTGTTGCTGTGGAAGTAGAAGATAAACCCGGTGGATTACACTATATTTTGGAATTGCTTGCCGAGCACACCATTAATGTAGAATATATGTATGCTTATGTGCAGCGCGATACCCCAAATGCCACCATGATTTTCCGTTTTGATAAAGCAGAAAAAGCTATAGAAATTTTGACAAATAATAATATTCCCATAGTTTCTCCAGAAAGATTGTATTCGTAAAAAAATACTTTTTGTTTGTGATTTTATATTGGTGTGTTAAATTAAAAATATAGCCTTGCTATTTTTTTGTTGGAGTTTTTATGACAAAAATTGCTCAAGATATTATGACAAAAAACCCCACAACCATCACTCCGGAAACTTTGTTGTCTGAAGCGGTGAAAATCTTGTTGGAAAAGCGCTTTAATGGCTTGCCTGTGGTAAATCACGAAGGTCGATTGATGGGAATTCTTTGTCAAAGTGACCTTGTTTCTCAGCACAAGAAAATATCTTTACCTTCATATTTTTTCTTTATGGATTCAGCTATTCCCATGCAGTCTTTTGATAGTTTTGACAAAGACTTCAAACGCATGGCAGCTGTTACTGTGGGGGAACTTATGACGGAAAACCCTTGTAGCATAAGCCCTTCTACCACTTTAGATGAAATTGCTGCCCTTATGGTTGATGATAAATATTATACCCTTCCGGTGGTGGATGAGGGTATATTGGTGGGCGTTGTGGGTAAGGAAGATATCTTACGTTTGATGGTTTCTCAAATGTAAATTTTTCATTCGTTGATTTTTTTTGCACTTGCTTTTTTTGCATTTAATGTGTAGGCTATAGCTCACAACATTAACATGTGCAGATATATTAGAGCGGTGCTCGCTTGTGTATCGTTAAGTATTCAATTTTTTGTGTTAATATACACTGGAGGAAGAATGTCTCAGGAAATACTCAATTGGCAAGATGGTGTTGCCCGTGTAGTAAATAATCGTGGTCTATATGCAAAACTCTTGATTCGTTTTGCCGACAGTTTGGTTGATGCTCCTGAAAAGCTTGCTGCTGCCATTGCTGCAGGAGATATGAATGATGCACAAATGCAGGCACATACAATCAAAGGTACTGCAGCAAATCTTGGTGCTGAAGCTTTGGCTGAAGCGGGCAGGGTAATGGAAACTGCCTTGAAAGACGGCACCGGCACTGAGCCAGCTCTTGAAGAGCTTAAAAAATCTATTACTGCCACTGTAGAAGTTATGCGTGCTTTTGAGGCATAAAAATTTCACCAAAAAAAAGCCCATCATATTCACATGATGGGCTTTTTTTGTTTAAAGTTTATTTCTTACTTATGCTTTGTAAAATTCTCACCGTATACTTGCTTGGCAAATACGGTGCTATAACTTCTTGCACTTCTTTGACTCCATTAATTTTCACCAAGTTATCAAAGCCGGCTGATGCGGCGTACAAACCAGCATTTTGGAACATGGCACCGGCAGACATTTCTACATATGGTGCATCTTCTGCTGCAATGACAAGGGTTAAGCTGCCCTTTAATGTGCTGCCCATGTCGTGGTCAAGAATTCTGTGCAAAGCGTGCGTTTCGGCATTATAAATCCAAAAAGCTTTTTGCATGTACACATATACATTGAGATTTTGTCTGTTTCGAGCTGTGGGGACCGTGCGCTTTCCATCATCACGATTAATGCCATACGTTGCCCATAATAAATCAGAAAGCTCTTCCTTGCTCAAGGCCGTGTCACTAAAAACACGAGACACACGCCGCTCATTAAGGCATTGCATAAGCGCTTTGCCGCCTTCTTTGTTGGGGGCTGGTAAGCTTATTAAGCGTTCGTCTTCGGCCTCTGCTTCATTGGCAAATGCAAAGCTTGACAGTCCAAGGCAAAGCATGAGTGTGAAAATAATCCATGAAATGTTCTTTTTTAACACAGTATTCTCCTTTTTTTGTGTTTTACTTACATTTATAAAAATTAACTTTAGCCACTTGTTGAAAAAGTGTACGCTACAAGAAAGGGTATATTTAAGCTTGCAGCTTACACGCTTCAACAGTCTTTTAGATTATAGCGACTCACCACAGGGATAAACCAATCACGGCCAAAGGCAGAATTTGTGACTTTTAAAGCCATTGGGGCTTGCCTTCTTTTAAATTCTGCTTTGCATATGCGCTTAAAAATATCGTGGTGTTCTTGTTGTTCGTCAGTAGACAATGTTTCTTGTGTGGAAACATTTTGCAAAATGGGGGACGCACCTAAAATATGTTCAATAATGGGATCAAGCACAGCATAAGGTGGCATGGCATCGCTGTCTAATTGATTGGGGTGTAATTCTGCTGTGGGCGCACGATCAATAATTTCTTGAGGCACGGCTTTTTTGGCATATGTTTTATTATACCAGTTCGCCATTTGGTATAAAAATGTTTTGGGCACGTCCCCAATAACGTTTATGGCGCCGATGGCATCGCCATACATGGTAGAATACCCCATAGCCGCTTCTGACTTGTTACCAGTTCCAAGCACAATACTTTGTGTACGGTTGGCCAAAGACATAAGTAAAATGCTACGAATACGAGCTTGAATATTGTCAAAAGTTACGTCATTTTCAGGCTCTGGCATATGTTCAAACAAAGGGCTTAAACTTTGTTCAAATGCTTGCATAAGTGGAGATATGGGTAATGTATGCAAAGGAATTTGCAGATTTTTAGCTAAGTTTTTAGTATAAGTTTCAGATTCTTGTGAGGTGTGTGGAGAGGGCATGAAAACCCCTTGCACATATTGCTTGCCAAGGGCTTCCACAGCAATGGCCGCCACCATGGCCGAATCTAGGCCGCCCGAAAGTCCCACAATAACTTTTTCTGCACCGCATTTTTGCACATAATCGCGAGTTCCCAAAACAAGGGCATGCCAGCATTCTTCTTCCACACTAGAAAATAATTTAGCAGAAGTTTCACCACCTACGGCCGTATCCACAGTCAGTAAATCTTCTTCAAAGGGGAGAGCGCGAGCCAATAAAGCGCCAGTTGGGGAAAAAGCAAGGCTTTGGCCGGCATATATAGTGGAATCGTACCCACCAACAATGTTAGCAGAAAATACATGGACGTGATTACGTGCCGCCACATGTGAAAGCTGACGCTCATACAAAGCTTGTCCATGCATGGCATATGGGTGTTGTGTCATGTGCACAATACCGTCAATGCCGCGCCCAATAAGCTCTGCTAGGGGGCTATATCCATGATTTTGTTTGTCTTGCCAAAAAGAACTGTCATCGCACAGCACAATGCCAAGGCGCCAACCGGCAACAGTAATAAGACCGCAAGAAATATGCCTTTCAAAGTACTGTTGTTCACGTCCTTTGGAAGAAGGATTGTATACTTTGCCCGATACCACAGAAAATGTGCCGTTTTGAATGAGCACGGCAGCATTGGTATATAATTTATTTTCTTGTTGGGCATGGGCCACAGGTGCACCAAGAAGAACGGCCGGCCCTTGTTTTAGTTTGGTAGCCATTTGTTGCAAAGCGTCATGGCAGGCATTAATGAAACCTTCTGCATAAAGCATATCTTGTGGTGCAACGCCGCAAAGAGCCAATTCTGGGGTGATACAAAGCGAGGCTCCATGGGCGGCGGCCTTTTGTGCCGCGCGTAAAATCTTTTGCATATTGCCGCTAATATCACCTGTAAGCATATTATTTTGTAAAAGCATAATTTTCATAGAGGATAATCTTCCTTATCTTACATGTTGCATGGGGCGAGATGTCTTTTATGTGCCAAAAAGTCCATAAAATCATGCAATATTTTTTCATGGTCAAATGCAAGTTTGGGTAGGGCAGTTAAAGGAAAAATTTCTGCCTTAGCTGCATCATCTCCAGCACAAAGTTCATCCATATTCAAGGCCTTTGCCACATATACAATACTTAAAGTGTGAAAGCGTGGGTCGCGCAGAGGATCTGAATAGACGCCTAAAATGCCTTCAAGCTCCACATGCAGTCCTGTTTCTTCAAGCATTTCGCGTATGGCTGCATGAGGCACGCTTTCGCCTTCGTCTACAAAGCCTCCCGGTAAGGCATAACCATGAGGTGGGTTGGCGCGTTCAATGAGCACAACACCATTTTTAGCAGCGTCAAAAATAATGACATCGGTGGTGGGAGCCGGATTGCGGTATTTTTCCACCGAAGCACCACAATTTGAACAAGTTAAGAATGAATTCATATATTAATTAAAGCTCCATACTACACTTCTGACAAGTGAGAGTTAAAGTGTTTGTTATCAATGTTTATAGGCAAAAATATTAAAGTGCCTCTTTAATTCTCTTGATCAAGAGTTGGGCATCGTCCATGCTTGTTTCATATGAAGTAACAAAACGTACCCTGTAGCCTTTTTCTTCACGTGCCCACGTCTGAAAAATATAATATTGTGCAAGCTTTTCTGCAGTTTTTTCGGGTAAAATGGGGAAAATTTGATTGGTGCTGCTGGGAACAAACAAAGGAATTTGCAAAGAAACAAGTTCATTTTTAATATATTGGGCTACTTCATTGGCATGACGTGCCAATGAATGAAAAAGGCCATTTGTAAAAAGTGCTTCAAATTGTGCTGCCACAAGCCAGCCTTTAGCCATGATGGCTCCACGTTGCTTACAAAGGTAGCGAAAATCTTTTTGTACAGTTTTGTGTACTAAAACAAGAGCCTCACCAAAAAGGGCACCATTTTTAGTGCCGCCAATGTAAAAGGCGTCGCAAAGTTTTGCCATATCTTCTAATGTAGTATCGGCTTTTTCATTTGCTTTATGCGCATTTAAAGCACAACCAAGCCTTGCACCGTCAACAAAAAGAAAAAGGTCAAGCTCCTTGCAAAGGTTAGATATTTCTGTAAGTTCGGCCTTTGTATACACGGTACCATATTCTGTTGCTTGAGATATGTATACAAGTTTTGGCAAAACCATATGCTCATTATCATGTATAGAATGTAGAGCCCTTATTTGCTCGGGGGATATTTTGCCGTCTTTGGTACTAGCTGTAAGTATTTTATGGCCTGTGGCCTCAATAGCGCCTGTTTCGTGTACACAAATATGACCGCTTTCTGCTGCAATAACAGCTTGATGTGGACGTAAAAATGTAGAAATGGTCAGTAAATTTGTGAGGGTTCCTGCAGCCAAAAAGTGTACTTGCGCTTCTTTACACTGGCAGGCTTCACGCAAGAGTGCTGCACTTTTTTCAGAAATACTGTCTAATCCATAACCGTCATAATTATCATGCGTTGTGGCACATAGTGCTTCTAATATAGCAGGGTGACATGTATGGTTGTAATCATTATTGAATTTTATGATACGAGAGTTCATTTTTGTTCCTTATTTTTCTTAACGCTTGGGGCATAATCCTTCATTTCTGGGATAGCACCGCCTGCAATGGCCCAAAGATAGAGCGAAGCAGTGGTGGCATAAGGGCTGTATCTTTTGGCGTATTTATCAAATAGTTTTCTGTCTATTTTTCGATGATGATAGAGCATTCGCATGCCGCGCAAAATAGCTAAGTCACCAAAGCTAATGACATTTGGTCTTTTCATACAAAAAGTAAGGAGCATTTCTGCAGTCCATACGCCAATGCCTTTGAGCGAAGAAAGCTCTTTTATAACTTCTGCATCAGAAAGATGCCACAAGGCGGGCAAGTCAAAATCTTGCTCATGTACTTTTTTTGCAAAGTCTTTGATATACGCAGCTTTTTTAAAGGTCATTCCCAGTTGTTGCAATTCTTCTTCACTTAATTGGTGCACATGATGTGCAAGAATTTGGGGGACTTTGTTTTGAAATCTTTGCCAAATGGTTTTTTGGGCAGCTATGGAAATTTGTTGTCCAATAATATGATGGATGACGGAAGAAAAAAGGTCTGTGTCTGCCGGTCTTTGCAAGTGTCCAATCATATCTATGGCAGCGGACAGTTTTTTGTCTTTTTTCTTTAAATAGATAATGGCTTGTTCGTCGCTTTGTATGTACACAAACATTTCCTTATTTCAATAAAAAATCATTTGAGTCATTTGGGGCAAGAGTGCGAATATTTTGAGAATATTCGCGTACAACATGTGCCACAGTTATGGTGTATTTGCTAAAAAGCGCTTCTTTTCCTTTAGCTTGGCTTAATCTGTGTTCCATCATATTGCGCCATTTTGTGACCGCATCTTCACTTTCCCACATGTTAACGGAAAGGAGCTTACCTTCTTCGTTAAGACTTAAAAAACGCTCTGCGCGGATAAAACCTGGAAAATTTTCCAAAAGTGGTCGAAGACTTGCCGCCAATTCCAAATATTTCTCTTTGCCTTCAGGGGTAGGGTGCACTTCAAAGAGTACAACAACTTTACTCATATGTTTTGGCTTTCCATATGTAAAAGATATTTTTTCATTTCTATACCGCCGGCATAGCCCACAAGTTTGCCATTTTTACCAATGACTCTGTGGCAGGGTACGGCAAGAGTTATGGGGTTTTTATTGTTGGCAAGACCCACGGCACGGCACGCTTTTTCATTGCCAATGGCTATGGCAATATCTTTATAGCTGCAAGTGCATCCATAAGGGATTTCACATAAAGCTTGCCAAACTTTTTTTTGGAATTCCGTACCCTTAAGCATGTATTTAAAGGTAAAGTCTTTTCTTTGCCCTTCAAGATATTCGCATAATTCTGTGTAGGCATTTTCGGTGAGAGGTGTTTTTTTGCCAAAATCTTCAGGGTCTTTTCCATGATATTTTTTTAGTAAGGTTATATAGTCATGCTCATATTCCATGCGAAAATATCCAAATTTTGTTTGGTAAAAGGCATAGTTTTTCATTATGTATCCTTGTGGCAAAAAAAATTTATTTTACTCTTTTTAAAAGCAATACTGTATGTGCAAAGATGAACATAACTCCCTATATCCACACAGGTCAAGAGTATGAAAGTTATATTTTTTATAAAAATAAGACTTCACTTCATAAGGTGTTACGCACATATTTGTGCCAGACTGCTGACAAATTTTTCTAGGAAAAAACTTTAACGACTGCAATAGATTATCTTCAAAATATAATGTTTGTAAGTTATTATAAAAATACACGCTATATGTTTTTATGCTTTAAATTTCATAATTTTTATGTAAAAATATTCTATGGATAAAGCAACAGAATTATGTATAGGGCGTTTGGCTCCAAGCCCCACGGGTTTTTTACATTTGGGTAATGCTTGGTCTTTTTTATGGGCTTTTGTTCAGGCGCGATCACAAGGAGGAAAACTCTATTTACGCATGGAAGATATTGACCCTGAACGTTCGCGCCAAGAATATGCTTTGGCCATTGAAGAAGATTTGCGCTGGCTTGGACTTTATTGGGACGGTGCAGTGCTGTATCAAAGTCAACAGCAAGCCGATTATGCAGCGACTTTGCAAGTTTTGGAAGACAAAAAACTTATATATCCATGTTATTGTACGCGTAAAGAATTGCGGAGTATGGCCTATGCGCCACATATTGACGATGCCGGCGCACCTTATGGGGGGCTTTGTAGGCATTTGACAAATGAAGAACGACTCACCAAAGAAGCCCTAGGCCGAAAAAACTGTGTGCGTCTTAATTGTTCAGCAAAAGAAACACAGTCCATAGACTTTCAAGACGCTGTGTATGGCAAGCAAATGTACACTCTTGAAGCTTGTGGCGGCGATTTTGCTTTGCGCCGTTCAGACGGTGTTATAGCTTATCAACTGGCTGTGGTGGTGGATGATGCCAAACAGGGTATCACACATATTGTGCGAGGAAGCGATATATTGGTTTCCACGCCACGGCAACTATATCTCATGGAATTATTAGGATATTCTAGGCCACAATATGCACATGTACCGCTTTTGCTTGACCATGAAGGCCAACGTTTAGCAAAAAGACATGCCAGTCTTTCTTTACAAGCTCTACGCCTAGCAGGTGTTTCTGCCAGCCGTGTTTTAGGTTTACTTGCGTATTTGGCAGGTTTTCGTGAAAGCATACAAGATTTACATGCCCTTGAGCTTTGCAAAGACTTTTCTTTTTCGGTGTTTAAGGCAAAAAAGCAAGGTATTTGGGTGACTGAAGCACATATAAAAGCTTTAAAAAGCGACTAAAAGCTCTTATGAACTTGTCATTTTATAAAAAATAAAGTAGTTTTCTACCAGCATAAATTGGCATAAAAAAAATCTACTCTTAAAGGAAAGCATTATGGCTGTAGCAATTACACAGGATTTTTTGGATACATTGTTGCCCTCTGACCGAACCGACGCATTTTTTGATGCCCTTTATGGTGAAGCAGAAGAAGGTGCATATGACATAAAGCTTGCACTGCGTTCTGTAGAAGAAAACAGTGTTGAACTTGTCTTTGAATTGCTTCAAAGGCCTGAAAAATGTCTTGTATGTAGCCTCACTTATGGTTTACCGCAAGTTTTTCAACGTCACCCCATAATTAATACAGCAGGCATTGCTAAGGCTGTGGCCACAAAGCTTGGATGGGATGCGGAAAGCATTACATGGCAATTGGGGCGCACCGAAGAGCAAAGTCAAAGCTTGCACTGTATTCCTTTGAGAATTACAAAATAGTGTTTTTTCAACTATATAAAAAGCACACCTGTTATGCACGGGTGTGCTTTTTTGCGTATGTGTATTCCATGATAATTTCTTTGCATTTTGTACTTGCAAATATATTTTACATTCTTATATAAAAGCTCTACGCGAGTATTTTTAATTTAATTTTGAAAGGATTTTTTTATGCCAATGTATGATTTTCTGTGTCAAAGTTGTCAAAAAAACTTTGAAGAATTGACCTCTAGTCAAGAAACGCCCCCTTGTCCGCATTGTAAATCTGAAAATGTAGTGCGAGAGATATCTGCTCCAAGCCCTTTAAAAACAGGTGCTTTTCCCTATAAGGCAGGCCCTGTACACCCCATGATGCAAAGAAGCGGTGCAGGCTGTGGTGCTGTTTGTGGCAGCGGTGGCTTTGCCTGAGCTAAGTCTTAGCTCATAATCCGTGTGATTATACCAAAAAAAAACTACAAGAGCTTTCTTGCATTTGACCTTATGTTGCTTTAAAGTCAAGCTTTACGCATATGAGACCTCTGCGCAATTCATTGTGCAGAATCTCACGGAGCGTTGACGGTAGTCAATGCGACCAAAAATCAAGAATAGGGTGAGCTTTGCTTGCCCGTTAAATGATTGATTTTTGTGCCTTTTGCTCTGCACAGTAAATTTTTATGTTAAAACAAGTTTTCAAATATGAACAATAAATTTATATGTAAAAGTAATTTGCAGAGCTTTCATA